>JACPGD010000541.1 GCA_016182645.1 Candidatus Hydrogenedentota bacterium
GCGGACGCAGGTCATGTCGCGGCTGGGTGCGTCGAAGATGTTGGTCGTGGGATAAGGCATCGTGCGCTTGATGTAGGTGTACAGACCGCGGCGGTACTTGTTGGTCCCTTCGCTTTCCGGCCAGGCCCCTCCCCCGCCGAAGGTCAGCGACAGGAATCCCTTTGGCATCGGCGGATACACGCTGGGCCCGCCGATCTCGGGGCTGAGCAGCCCGCCGGCGGCGACGGCGATATCACGCACGGTCTCGCCTTCTACCCGGAAGCGCGGGCCTCGCGCGAGCAACTCGTTGGCGGGGTCTTTCGCGAGCAATTCAGGCATCGTCCGCGAGCTTTGCCTGTAGGTGGACGAAGTCACCATAAGACGCACCATATCTTTCATGTTCCAGTCGCGGCGCATGAACTCGACCGCCAGCCAGTCGAGCAATTCAGGATGGGTAGGCGCCTCGCCGCGCACGCCGAAGTCATCTACGGTACCGACAATGCCCCGGCCAAAGAAGGCCTGCCACAGGCGATTCACGGTGACGCGCGCCAGCAGCGGGTTCTCTTTCGCCACGAGCCAACGCGCAAAAGTCAAGCGGTTCTTGGGAATGTTGTCAGGAAACGGATGCAGCACCGCCGGCACACCCGGCTCGACCGGCTCGCGTGGCTGAAGAAACTCGCCGCGGTGTTGCACGTGGGTGGTCCGCACGTCCTCACGTTCCTCGAGGACAAGCGAAGTCGGGAACTGCGGTACTTGGACACGAAGATCGGCGATCTTGTCGTGCTCATAGGCGAGTTCTGGCGCGACGCGGAGGAAATGCCGCTTCAATACCAATGCCTGCGCCGGGGTACGCGCGTCTGGTGGCGCTGCCAAGGCCTCCTCCACTTCCGCGGGAGCGCTGCACGCTTGGATCGGCAACGCATCCGCCGTGGCGGAGACGCGCAGCCGCCCCAGTGTGTGCTGGTGGACGTAATACTGGTCGAGTTTCAGGCGCACCAGCGTCCCCTTCGGGAACCCGGCGGGCGCCGCGAGTTCAAATACCGCGTGGTGCGCCTCACCCTCTCCGCCGGACACGGACCAACCGGTATCCAGCTTGCCGTCCAGCGACAGGGCCGCCTCGCGTCCCTTCGCGGCGTACTCCTGCGTGGCGTTTTGCAGCGTGATCGGCTGCGCCTGATCAGGCGCGTCCCACGGCGCAATGGTGGCGGCAATCTCGCTCAGAAGAAAATCGCCCTCATGCGGCGTCATGATCACCCCACGGCCCGGCCCGCCACCCGGCAGGCTGGGATCGGGCAGGGCTTCGAGGCGGATTGCCGTAATCCGCGGCAGGTCCGTGTGAAAGCCCAATTCGTAGGTGTCGGTATTTGGTATGTCGCCCCGCACAAGCAGGGAACCGTCTTCCTGCTTCACGAAGGTGGCATGGTTCTTGGACCGATGCTCGACGGCATTGAGCACCGTCCAGTGGTGGGCGTTCGGGCGCTCACGCTCTCCCCACTCCTTCAGTTTCCGGGCGAGATACTCCTGGCGTCGTATTTCAACCGGCGCCGGTGATTCGGGCAGGTGGCGGGTGACCAGCGACACCTGGAATGCCGTCAGAAGACGCTTCTCTCCGGCCTGTTGCTCAAGCATGATCTGAAGCTGTTCCTCCGCGTCCAGCAAGAGCGGTTGCTTCAGCCAAATCGTTGCCGAAAGGTCTGGCAGTTCAGGCGGCACACCCCCGACACCCCAGCCCGTGTCCGGCTTTCCATCGATGGCCCTGGCAGCCTCGAACTTTTCTTCAGAAAAGGTCGCCTCGGCCCGGGCCAGGGGCACTGTCTCGGTTTGTGCAGACCCAGTCTTGCAACGCGCGAGTCGCACTTCGGAGAGAATGGGAGTACCGGGGATGGACGGAGTGGGCGGAGAACTTCGCAGTTGCAGCTTCAGGCCGATGATTTCATGGGGGGAAGGTTTGAGGCGCAGTTCATACGTGTCCTTTTCCGCCGGGTTGTCCGGCGCAGTGAGGCCCCCACCCTCCGCGATCTGCAGTACAGCGCCCGAGGCCGCCCGCGCAAGCACAGGGACCTGCGCGACCGTTTCAACGAGGTAATCGTCCGGTGGGAAGTTCGATTCCAGCCCGCCTTCAAGGGTGGCGATCCGCGCTTCGACTTCCGCGCGCTGCCGCTCGCGTTCGGCGTCCTTCACCGGCAACACCACATCGTCGGTGTTGTTGAGAAAGGCCATGAACTGGTAGTACTCGCGCTGGGTCAACGGGTCGTACTTGTGCGTATGGCACTGGGCACAGGCGAGCGTCAGCCCAAGAAACACCGTCGAAGTGGTGTTGACGCGATCCACCATGGCCTCGTAACGGAACTCCTCGGCATCCACGCCGCCTTCTTCGTTCAACATACTGTTGCGCAGAAAACCGGTCGCCACACGCTGTTCTTGGGTGGCGTTCGGCAGGAGATCGCCAGCTAGCTGCTCAACGACGAACCGGTCGTAGGGCAGGTTCTCGTTGAACGCCTGAATGACCCAGTCGCGGTAAGGCCAGATCGAGCGCGCTCGATCTTTTTCAAAGCCGTTTGTATCGGCGTAGCGCGCGGCATCGAGCCAGGCCAGTGCCCAGCGCTCGCCGTAGTGCGACGAACCCAGCAGGCGCTCCACCAACCGCTCATAGGCGTCGGGGCGATCATCCGCGAGGAAGGCTATGATCTCCTCCGGTGCCGGCGGCAAGCCCGTGAGGTCAAGACTGAGCCGCCGGATCAGTGTGCAGCGATCAGCCTCCGGGCCGGGGCGCAGGCCCTCTCGCTCCAATCGGGCCAGAATAAACTGGTCCAGCGGGTGGCGCGGCCAGGCTGCGTCCTGCACAGAGGGCAGCGCGGGCGCCGCGAGAGGTTGAAAGGCCCAGTGGTGGGGGGCTTGCGGCGCCGGGGCGGCGGCCACGCCCCAGGAAGCGCCCGACTGGATCCAAGATTTCAGCAGCGCAACTTCTTCGGCGGCGAGCGGCGGCGCGTGGAAGGGCATGCGCTTTTCCGGATCGGCCGCGGTGACGCGCCGGATAAGGAGACTTTGGTCCGGCTGTGCGGCCAGATACAGTGGTTCGCCAGAATCACCCCCCTGCAGGGCCTCCGTCTCAGAACTCAGCCGAAGACCGCTCTTGCGCGTGTCTGGGCCGTGGCACTCATAGCAGTGCCGCTGCAGCAAGGGCTGGATTTGCGCCTGGAAATCCGGCCCGTCCGCACGTGTGGCAGCGCTAAAGCACACCGCATACAGCGCAGCCAGACAAGACAACTCCCAGAAATGAGATCTTTTCACGCCAGTGGGGGAGATCATGGGTAGAGGATACCAGATTTCCGTCCCAATGGCATCCGCCGCACCCCCCTTCGTCGAAAGGGCGTCCACAAGCGCACCGTGCGGGAACCAACGCCGGGAGGGCGAGCGTACTTGCGAGCCGCTTCAAGGCGGCTAATAACCAAGCCAACCTCGGAAGCAACTCGCGGGTAGGCTCGCCCTCCCGAAATCGGCTTTCCGCGACGAAGACGGATTAGACGACGTTGATTCCAAGCAGCGTGAGCAATGAGACGATTAAGTCCAGCAGCTGCGTCAATTCGCCGAGTTGTTGAAGAATTAGCAAGACTTGCTCCAGAAACGCCATGATTCCTCCTTGGAAGGTTGAAAATTAAAGGCCCCAAGCTGAGCATAGCCTATCAGAAAGCGACCGTGAATTTCGAGTTTCAGCCCAGAGGTGCGCGGATATCCTTCTTCGCGGCGGCGAGGCTTTCCGATCCATCGAGGGGGCTTAGCCGGGCATGGAACGCGAACCAGGATGGCCGCGCGTCCGTGGCTCACAGCGCGGCGCGTTTGGCGGCGATGGCTTCGGCTTCGTGGGTGAGACCCGCCTGCTGGAAGGCTTGCTCGGCAAGGGTGTAGCGTCGGAGGA
>JACPGD010000542.1 GCA_016182645.1 Candidatus Hydrogenedentota bacterium
CGCGGCGATGGCCGACCCCAAACTGGTGCGGGATCTCGAGGCTTCGGTCAAGCGGTATCCCGACGAATGGCTGGCCGCGCAGCAGGATTATCTGAGCGTTTACCTCAATGCCTGGGACCGCGAGGCGCAGTTGCAGAAGATGACGGGCATTGCGGCGAATGACTGCCACCATAACCAAGTCTACCTGACGAAGATGGTGGACGCGGAAACGGTGCTCGTCGGCACCATCGTCGACAAAGATGAAGACATGATCAAGCTGACGGTCAAGGAGCAGCCGGGCATCACCGAACTGACGAAGGGGCATCAGCCTGGCGACGTGTTGGCCAAGGTGGATTTCGATCCCTACTACATCATGCTGCGCAATTGCGCCACGCACATCCTCGCGAATGAGTTGAGCGAAGAAGCGATGCGCAAGGCGCTGAAAGCGGGCCACGCCTATGTGAGCCATGATTGGATGTGCGATCCCACCGGGTTTGTTTTCGGCGCGGTGCGCCTGGGCGACAATGCAGCGGCGCCCCTCTCGATCATTATGGGCGACGAGGTGCAACCGGCCGAAGGGTTGAAGCTCCTGGCCGAGTTTCCACTGTCCTGCCACATCCGATTGCTCAAGAATGGTGAAGTGGTTCACGAGTTCGATGGACAGACACTGGAACACGCGCCGGACGGGCCGGGCGTCTACCGCGTGGAAGGCTGGGTGACGCTCGATGACGAGCGCAGGCCGTGGATCTATAGCAACCCGGTGTATGTGCGGTAGTGTGTTCATGGACGCAATGGACAGCATGGACGAGGATAGCGTGCGTTCGGCAGTGGTCTGAAAGGGGGGGTCGATGCTCAAGGTTGGAATTTTGGGGCTGGGTTTCATCGGCCGGGTGCATCTGGCCACGTTGCGCAAGCTCCGTGGCGCGCGTGTCGTGGCGGTGTGCGACGTCGAGCCGGAGCGCCGCGCGGGCCGCTGGCGCGCGCCGGGTGCGAAAGACTACGAACAGGCAGAACTCGGCGGCGCACGCGTTTATGCCGCAGCGGAGGAACTGTTCGCCGATCCAGGCGTGGACGTGGTCTCGATCAATCTTCCGACCTATCTGCACGCCGAATACACGATAGCCGCGCTGAAAGCGGAGAAGCATGTGATCTGCGAGAAGCCGATGGCGCGGACCTCGACGGAATGTTCGCGCATGATCGCCGCCGCCCGGCGCAGCGGCAAGCGGCTGTTCATCGCCCATTGTATCCGCTTCTGGCCGGCCTACGCGAAGGCCCGCGAGATCGTGCACTCCGGTATCCAGGGCGACGTCGTTTCCGCGTGCTTCTGCCGGCGCGGCGCCCTCCCGCTTTGGAGTTGGCAGGGCTGGCTGCAAGACCCGGTCAAGAGCGGCCTGTGCGGGCTTGACCTGCACATCCACGACGCGGACTTTGTGCAGCATCTCCTCGGCATGCCGCGCTCCGTTCAGAGTGTTGCGGGCGGATTCTCCGACGGACGCATTGACCACATCATCACGTCCTATGAATATGGCCCCAACCAGCTCATCACCGCCGAAGGCGCTTGGGAATATGCGCCTGGCTATCCGTTCGCCATGACTTTCAGCATCGCCCTGGAAACCGCCACGCTCGATCTGACGCGCGACCTGAAGTTGATGCTTTATCCCGTGGAAGGAAAAGCACGCGAAATCAAGACGGAAGAGGGCGATGGCTACGAACATGAACTCCGCCACTTTCTCCGCTGCATCGAGGCAGACCGGGAATCAGACATCGCCCCGGCCGCCTCGGCCATGGCCTCGCTTA
Organism: Candidatus Hydrogenedentota bacterium; assembly: GCA_016182645.1. Classification (GTDB taxonomy): domain Bacteria; phylum Hydrogenedentota; class Hydrogenedentia; order Hydrogenedentales; family JACPGD01; genus JACPGD01. The sequence continues at coordinate 1,777 of JACPGD010000542.1, forward strand.
GATTAATCGAGGCAGAGTTCGAATCCGCACGGACCGGCGCACGGGTGAAGTGCAACGGCTGAGCGCTCAGAACATCACTCGGAAGTGCATTGCTGGGGCCGGATAGCCAGACGGGCCTTCATTTGCATTCTTAATCGCCAGCGATCAAGGACTTCTTTCGAAAGGGGTTTCTCTGGATCCACCAGCCCAGCAACATCAAAGCAGCGGATTTCTGAGTGAAAGTAGTTGTTCTTTTCCGGCAGGTGTATCGGCCTGAAGTCATAAGGTTTCCCGGCGTCATACTGCGGGGTGGGTATGTCATTCACCGCAATCTGGAACACGCCCCAGCCGGAGTGATCCAGCAGCAGGTATTCCGGATTTCCGCCGCCCTTTTGCCGGTTCACCGACATACCGTGCAACGGCTTCCCATCGCGAATGTCGGGGAATTTGAACGCGGTCAGATCAATGCGCCCGGACTTCAGGAGCTGCTCCGGCATGAAACGGCGGTACAGCAATTCGTCCTGCGCGAAATTGTTGTCTGCGCCGCGTCCCGCCGTTTTCAGTGTTTCAAGGACCTCTTCACTGGGCGGCATTCAGGAATTCCTGAATACGGCGCACGATAGACTGAGGGTTCGTTTCACGTTCCGGAATCGACACAAGCTCCGTCTCCTCTGAGTCGAAGTCGGAAAACATCAATGCCTTGGAGCCATCATTTCTGAACTCGACGAAAGCCTGAAGATTCTGCTCCTCAAACGTAATGCCGACCCCGCCGGCACTAGAGGGAAGCACTGTCACCGGAAGTATGTTTTCTGACTCCAACAGGGCCACAAACGCACGGGCATTGGTAATCGCCTGTTGCGAGGGTGGCTCTGCCCCGTAACTGTCCCAGCCTGAGGTTAGGGTTGACATTCGATCAAGTCTGAGCATCAAACTATCGACACCAGCATTGGTTTCAGCGATCTCGATATTTGCAGGTTCCGCCATAAGATGCGCCTTCCATCACTTGACCGTAGAACAATTATCGCCAAATAATAATCACTCAATCAATATCGTTCCCAAGCGGTGCTCCCACGGAACCTTCACTCTGTTCTCACATTGTACCACTTCGCGATGCGGCGCGGGGAGACGCCGAGCGGGTAGATGAGAAAGATCCATGCGTTGAGCAGCGTGGTGCGCAGGAGGCCGCGGCGCTGCCAGCGCCGGGCGGACGTGAAAACGGCGGCGTTGAGAATGTGGACGCGGCCGAGACGCCGTGCGTGCCGCGATGCGCAACGTGAAGGCGCCCAGCGCTACCTGCGGCCACGACAACGCGGCCCGGACTATCGAATGACAAACCATGTGAAGCCATTGGCCGGGACGTGTGCGGTAAGATGAGTGGTGAAGTCGCGCGCGAGTGCATATTCTGTGGCCGGATCGCCACGCTCGGCGATGTGCGCCACGTCTCCCAGGCCGGTGTAGTAAAGATTCACCTCCAGTGTCCG
>JACPGD010000543.1 GCA_016182645.1 Candidatus Hydrogenedentota bacterium
CTGTATGCGTGCCAGCGCATGCGCACAGCGCGGAGGCTGCTGGCGATATTGTTGCCGGAAATTGAGCGGAGACAGGGAAAGCTACCGGAAGGGACAACAGGGACAGCAGGGACAGCAGAGACGGCAGGGACCGGCGGAAAGCCGTGAAAGGTGGACTGTAGAAAGCGGGGGAACGAATTCAGGGATCTTCAATGCGTTCGATCTGGACGCGGACGTTGAAGACTTCTTCGAAGAGGGCTTGTTTGCGGCGGGCGCCCCAGATGTCGAGGTCGTTGGGCTGACGTTGGAGCACGCCGATGCGGACGGCGCCGTTGGCGATACGGACGCGGAGGCGCTGGGCGGCGGCGGCGTGGCTGCGGTCGAGGCCGTCGGCGATGCGGAGGATGGCGGCGAGGGCGCGGACGATCCCCTGCGTGATGCGCCCGAGATCGCGGTAGGTCTTGTGGTCCGGCTGCGGATGGGACTTGCGATGGTAGCGGGCCACACACGCGATGATGGCTTTCTCGTCCTCGGAGAAGCCCGGCAGGTCCTGCGCCAGTACAATCTCGTGCGAGCGCTTGTGATGCCCCTGCGCGCCGTAGCGCAGGCCGGTATCGTGGAGGAGGGCGGCGGCCTCGAGGAGAGGCCGTTCATGCCGCCCCAGACCGTGCAGTTCGACGGTGGCGTCAAAAAGCTGCAGCGCAAGCTTGCACACCTGGAACGGATGCTCGGGTTCGTCGTCCAGTTTGCGGGCCAGTGCGCGCACCACTTTCAAGGACGCTTCGTGGTTTCTGTCATTCATTGGGGGCCTATGGGAATGATGGGAAGCATGGGGATGATGGGGAAGATGTGACTTTGATTATGGGTCTCACCGGCGAAGGTTTTCCACGAGGGGGGGCAGGACATCGAGGACGTGATCGATCTCCGCGGGGGTCGTGGTCCAGCCCAGGCTGAAGCGCAGGGCGGAGCGGGCCTGGGAGTGAGTTTGGCCCATGGCGAGGAGGACGTGCGAGGGGTCGGCGCCGCCGGAGGAACAGGCGGGGCCGGTGGACACGGCAACACCGTGTTCATCGAGGGCGAGCAGGAGCCGCTCGTTCTCGATGCCCTCGAAGGCGATGTTCAGGAGGTGCGGCAAGCGCTCCGCGGCGGCACTGTTGACCCTGACGTCTTTCACGCGGGCGAGGAGACCTTGCTCGAGGCGGTCGCGGAGTTGCGCCAGGCGTTTCGCTTCGCCTTCGAGTCGGTGCTGGGCGAGTTCACAGGCTTTCGCGAAACCGGCGATGGCGGCGACGTTCTCGGTGCCGCCGCGCCGCCTGCGTTCCTGGCTTCCGCCAACAATCAGTGGTTCGAGCGGTACGTCGTGGTTTACGTACAGGCAGCCCACGCCTTTGGGGCCGCCAATTTTGTGGGCGGACAGCGTGAGCAGGTGTACGCCGAGACGCCCTACGTTCAGGGGCACGACGCCCGCGGCCTGGACCGCGTCGCAATGATAGAGGGTGCCAGTTTCGTCGCAACGGGCCGCGGCTTCGGCGACGGGCTGCAGGACGCCGGTTTCGTTGTTGCCGAACATCAGCGAGAGCAGGACGGTGTTTGGGTTGACGTACCGGCGTAAGGTCTCGGGCGTGACGCGGCCTTGGGCGTCGACCGGCAGAACATTGAGGTAGATCTCGGCCCTCTCCGCGTACACAGGACCGACGCGCAGCACGCTCGGATGTTCGACGGCGCTGAGTGCCAGGCGCGGCGCGTCTCCGGCATAACAGGCCGAGATGCTCGAGAGGGCAAGGTTGTTGGCTTCGGTCCCCCCCGAGGTGAATATGATTTCGCGCGATTCCGCGCCGATGAACGCGGCCACCATTTCGCGGGCGTCCTCGAGGGCATGGCAGGCCTGCCGGCCGAACCAGTGGAGTGAGCCGGGGTTGCCGAACTGAGCGCCCAGAAAGGGGAGCATTGCTTCGCGCACTTCGGGGCGGAGCGGGGTGGTGGCGCTATGGTCGAGGTAAACGCGGTCCATGGTGTGTGGAGGATAGCCTACAATTTTGGGTCTGGGAAACCAAGGGGAATGGACGAGATGGACGAGATGGATAGAGGAGCTGAAGGGGCAGACCGGGGCGGGGTGCCGTGCCGTGCTCGACTTTTTGGGTGGTATTCTGTAGGCTGTCTCTCTCGCGTGGTGCGAATGGCGTTGGTTGGAGGTGTCTTTCATGCGATCTCAATGGACCGAGGCCTGTCTTGCGGTGCGGCGCAAGGAAGGGGAAACGCTGGCGGACCTGACCGAAGTGGGCTGCGCACTCCGGCCTGACGCGCCCGCGGTGTATTTCGAAGGACGCCAAATCACTTTTCGCGAACTGGACGACCAGGCGCGGCGGGTCGCCGCAGTCCTCCTGGGATTGGGCGTCCAGCCGGGCGACCGCGTCGCCGTGCATCTGGACAATCGCCCGGAGTTCATCGCGATCTTCCTCGGGGTCATGCGCGCCGGCGGCATCCTCGTGCCGACCAACGTCATGTACACGGCGGAGGAGATGGAGCACATCCTCGCGGACAGTGGCGCCTCCGTGCTGTTGGTGCTCGGGGCGCTCGCTCCCAAGTTGAGGGGCGTGCGCGACCGATTGCATGCACTGCGCCACGTGATCGAAATCGGGAACCCGGCGCTGGATAATAGTCTGGCTTACGCGCGATTGCTGGCGGAAGCACGGCCTGATGCGGCTGCATTGCCGCGGGTGGACCCCGGCGCCGTGGCCATTTTGCAATACACCTCGGGCACTACCGGCCACCCCAAGGGCGCAATGGTAACGCATGCGAATGTGCTGGCCGTCCTCGATAGCACCGCCAACCTGCCCGGCGGGGTGGATCTGCGGGAAGAAGACGTGACGCTGCTGGTCCTGCCGCTGTTCCATTCCTATGCGCTCAATTTCTGTCTGGGTTTCGCATTTCTGCACGCGCAACCCGTGGTCCTGGTCGGCCGTTTCGATGCTGAGCGTGTGTTTGGTCTGTTTGAGCAGTACCGGGTGACGCTTTTCTACGGCGCGCCCCCCATGTATCACGCGTTTGTCCACACGCCCGGACTGGAGCGCTACGATGTCTCCTCGCTGCGCGGGGCTTTTTCCGGGGCGGCCCCCCTGCCGGTGGTCATCCTGGAGCGGTTCCGCACCATGACCGGGGTGGAGATTGTCGAGGGGTACGGGTTGAGCGAGACGGCGCCCGTACTCACCAGCAATGCCGCGGGACCGCGGAACAAGGTCGGCGCGGTGGGGCCGCCTATCCCGGGGGTCCGGCTGCGCGTGGTGGACGACGACGACCGCGATGTGGCGCCGGGCGAAGTGGGCGAAATCGTGGCCCAGGGACCGAACATTTTTAAGGGGTACTGGAACCAGCCGGAAGAGACGCGGCGCGCCATGCGGGGCGGCTGGTTCCATACCGGCGACCTGGCCCGCGTTGATGAGGACGGTTATTACTACATTGTTGATCGCAAGAAAGACATGATTATTGTCAGTGGATTCAATGTCTACCCGATTGAATTGGAAAACGTGATTCTGCGGCATCCCAAGGTGGCGGATTGCGCCGTGATCGGCGCGCATGATTCGTACAAAGGCGAGGCGGTCAAGGCGTGCGTGGTATTGCGGCCCTCCGAGCAGATGTCGGAGGAAGAGTTGGTGCTCTACTGCCGCGAGCACCTGGCGGCGTTCAAGGTGCCGAAGTACGTTTCCTTCCGCGAGTCGCTGCCGAAAACTCTCACGGGCAAAGTGCTGAAGCGCGTGTTGCGCGCGGAGGAAGAGGAGTTCTCCTCCCCGTCCGATCTTGCCGCGGAAAGGCTTGGAGCATAACCCAGGTGTCCTGGAGACCAGGCGCTGCAAGAAATGTCAGTCGCCTGCGCCCCTTCAGGGCGCGCAAGAAGTGGGCGCCCGCGATCCGGGGGTTCCGCTTCGCTTCACCCCCGGCTACTCGCGGACGCCCCCTCGGGGCTAACAGCCCGTTGCAAAAGTCCAGAATCCATGCACCGGTAGCGTCCGTGCCTCTGTGCCGGACGTGGAATTGGCGAAAAACTGCAGAATCAGGATCGCCGGGACAGAGGCAGGGGCGCTATCGGACTTTTGCAACGGGCTGCGAAGGCGCGCGAGGTTGGGCCTCTTTATGATTTTATGGAAGTTCCAAGTGTGGGCGTGTTGAGGGTGCGTTCGAGGCCGGCCATTGCACTGGCGGCGGCGAGATAAATCAGGAGCGCGAGCAGGACCAGCAGACGGAAGCCGAAGTGTACCGCCAGCACGGTAGCAAGCGAGGCGCCGATCACCGAGGCGCATCCGTTAATGCCCCACGCCCAGGGCAGCAGCGTTTCGTCGTGATCGCTGATAAGCTGGAGACCCAGTGGGAAGGGCATGCCCATCAGAAAGGCGAGCGGCGCGAGCAGGGCAATGCTCAACGCGATTTTCGCGGCGTCCGGCCAGCCGGCACACGCCTGGAAGATGGGCGGCAGCAGCAGGAGGTAGCCCACGGCCAGCAGCAGCATGCCCCCGATGGCCCAGGCGATGGCACGCGCCCGCTGTTCGCGCAGGCCGTGGGTCAGCAGGCTGCCGCACCCCGAGAAAATGAGGAAGGCGGTCAACACGACGGCGACCGCATAGACGGGGTAGGCCAGGAACAGCATGAATCTTTGGATGAAGGCCAGTTCCAGGAACATGTAGGCCAGGCCCAGCGCCAGGGAGTAGCCGGCCACCCAGCGCTTCGCCTTGGGCACCAGGGGCTCGCGGGAGAGCACGATCAGCGGGAGCAGAATGAGGACCGTCCCGGCCGCCGCGCCCTGCACGAGGGTCGCGAGGAGCGCGATATAGCCCCACTCCACAAAGGGCGCCCACTGCAAGCCCATGCCGCGTAGCAGCGCCGGCAGCGAGGTCCAGCGGAAGAACCGGAAGAAGTAGGGCCGATCATCCGTGGCGGGATACAAGTAGAAAAGACTCTCCGCCAGGGTCTGTTCACGTGTTTCCGACAGGACAGCCCGCGCGAATTCGTAGTGCATCGGCGCTTCGAGGACGGTGAAACGGTTGACTTCTTCCGGCGTCACGCCGGGCAACCAGCAGAGGTCGAACCAGCGTGACTCGCAAAAGGAGCGCACCGCCGCGATCCGCGCGGGCGTCAAGGGTTGGGCCGCAACGAGGATCGTGCCCGTGTTCCAGGAACGCAGGAAGACCAAATGCCGGTCAGGCGCTTCCATCCCGGCACGTTCGCAGGCGGCCACGACGGTGGCAAACATTTTCAGCGTGTCGCGCGGCGGCGTCTTGAGCCACCGTGTGATGGCCAAGACCCCGTGATCGGTCAGGCGGGAGAGATAAAGCTCCACGGCCTCCACGGTGTACAGGTAGCTCTCGCTCAGCGCATGGACGCCGGCGGCGGATGCATTGAACGAATCCAGGAGGGCAATTTCAATGAGATCGTAGCGGGTTTCATGCGCCTGCAGAAATCCCCGCCCGTCGGCCACGTTCACCGTCACGTCTGGCCGCGCGTAGATGCCGCCCGCGAAGGCGCGCAGATCGTCTTGCACAAACTGGACCACTTTCGGATCCACCTCGACCGCGGTGACGTGGGACGCCCCCTGCATCAGGGCGGCGAGTACGTCCGTGCCGCCCCCGGCGCCCACGACGAGGACGTGCGGATGCTCGACGAGACGATAGGCCGCGGCCCCCGTCGTATAGTCGAGAAATCGAAACAGATCGAGATCGCCCGTGAAGCGATGGACCGGGGAAACCGCGCCGGCATCGAAAAACAGCCCGATTTGCGCCGACAGCTTGCCCAATTCGCCCATGGGATAATTCGAGATCTGGCCCGGCGTCTCGCGGAGCATGGAAGAGGACACCGCCGTGATGCGCGAGAGAGGACTCACTTCTTGTCCGACCATCTTCGCATCCGGGAATTGGAGCGTGTAGGACAGTCCTTTGTATTGCGAAATGCGGACGGGCGTGTGCGGACCGGCATAGGCGAGCAGGCATGCCCCCAGGACCGCTATTGCGCCGCGGAGCGCGCCCCAGGGCCGTCCCGGCACGCTCAGCAGGTAGGCCACTGCCGTGGGGACGGTCAGCACGTAGGGCGCAAGCGCAGGGTCCCAGACAAACAACATGCCCACGAGCGCCAGGGCGCCCGCACCCGAACCCAGCATGTTGACGCCGTACATTTGGCCAACGGACCGCGGCGCGAGGAAGAAGCCAAGGGTGATGCACGTGCTGACCAGGAAGAAGGGGCCCGCGAGCAGCACGTAGAGCAGCAGCAAGTACCAGAGCTGCACGCGCTGGTTGACCAGTTCGAAGGTTTCAAAAGGGACGTGCTGGCTGGCGGCGTAACACCCGGGCAAACTGATCGCCAGCAGCAGGACACAGGTGGAAAACAATCGAGGTTCCCGCGTGCGGACCCGCGCGCGCAGCAGCACCAGCAGCGTGCCGCTCGCGCCAAATCCAAGCATCGCCATGCTGATGATCATGTAGGCGAAATGGTGATACTGCGCGATGCTGAACACGCGCATCAGCACGATCTGATAGGCGATGCCCATGGCGCTCACCAGGAAGACAGCGGCATATAAGCGGGCGTAATGCACGGCGTTCTCTCCGGCCCGCAGGTCCCGGTTGGTTCCCATTGCGCCGCCCCGCAGCGTCCGGCTTAGAGGCCGGACGCTACGGGTCATCCGAAACAGAAACTACTTGCTGCGTGTGAGCGGCACAAATTGCACCGGCATCAGGCTGCGCTGCTTGATGGCGCTATCGGCCTGTTTTTCGAGGAGCATCAGTTGTTGCACCTGGAACGGCGGGCCCACCGGGATGACCATGCGGCCGCCCGGCTTGAGTTGCTCGATGAGCGGAGGCGGGATATGGGTGCTCGCTGCGGTCACGATGATGGCGTCGAAAGGCCCGTGTTCCTTCCAGCCGAAATAGCCGTCGCCCACGCGCGTTTCCACGTTGCCATAACCGAGTTTCTTGAGCCGCGCGGCGGCCTGTTCTCCGAGTTCAGCCATAATCTCGATGGAATACACCTGTTTGACCAATGTGGATAACACGGCGGCCTGATAGCCGGACCCCGTGCCGATCTCCAGCGCCACGTCGTCTTTCTCCGGTTTAAGCATTTCCGTCATGGCAGCCACAATGTAGGGCTGGGAGATGGTCTGGCCATGGCCGATGGGGAGCGGGCGGTCGGCATAGGCCTGGCCCCGCAGTGCTGCCGGAACGAATTCGTGGCGCTTCACGGCAGACATCGCTTTGAGTACGGCGGGGTCTTTGATGCCGGCCCGGCCGAGGGCATCCGACGCGATGTCCTGCCGGACCATCCGCTCGCGTTCCACTGCATGGGGATCGGCGTTTTCCTCGGCGAAACCGTGCCCGGAACAGAGGACGTAAGCTGCCAACAACGGCCAAAGGCGTTTCATAAGGATTCCTACCTCCCGGATTGCATAGTCGCTGCCGCGCTCTCCCTCGGGCAACCGGGAAAATCCCGATTGGATTATAAGCCATTTCCCCGCGAAAAGGACCCGCCCGCACTCGGTAAACTTAAAGCAGGGCCTGCATTTAGTGTTGAAGGAGGCCGTTTCATGTTAAAGCGGTTGTTTTGCCAGTGTCTCTGCCGTCCGGAAGACCTGAAGCCCTCGCACGAGGGGCTTGAAGTCGTGAGCGCCTTTAATCCGGGGGCAGTCCGCTTCAACGGCGGGGTGGTCTTGCTGGTCAGGGTGGCGGAGCGACCCATCGAGCGGCGTCCGGGCTATGTCGCCTCACCGCGCTATGCCGCGGATGGTGGGTATCTGATTGACTGGCTGCGCGAGGACGAAGTGATCGTCCACGATCCGCGCGCGGTGACGCTCAAGTCAAGCAACAGCATCCGCCTGACCTTCATGTCGCACTTTCGCGTGCTCTACAGCGGGGACGGCCGCAGCATAGACAGCGTGGGCGGCGCCTTCCTTCCCGAAGCGGCGGAGGAAGCGTTTGGCGTGGAGGATCCGCGCATCACGCGGCTCGACGATACCTATTATTTCACCTATGTTGCTGTTTCCCGCCACGGCGCCGCCACGGCGCTGGCCTCGACGCGCGATTTCAGGACGTTTCAGCGGCACGGAATCATTTTCACGTGTGAAAACAAGGATGTCCTGCTCTTCCCGGAGCAAATCGACGGCCAATTTGTCGCCTATCACCGGCCCAACCCCTGCTACCATTTTGGGCCGCCAGAAATGTGGATCGCGTACTCGAGCGACCTTTTGCACTGGGGACGGCACGCGCCTTTGCTCACGGGCGCCAGCGACTGGGAAGCGGGGCGCATCGGCGGCGGCATTCCGCCGTTCCGGACGCCGCGGGGCTGGCTGGAGATTTACCATGGCAACGCGGTTGGGACCCTCCAAGATCCCGTCGGCACCTATGTGGCCGCGGCGTTTCTCACCCCGCCCGATGAGCCGGATCACATCATCGCGGCGACGCGCATGCCGATCATGGCGCCGGAACGGGACTTTGAAACCACCGGCTTTCTGGATGACGTGATCTTCCCCACGGGCTGCGTTCAGCGCGACGATGTGTTGCAGGTGTTTTACGGGGCCGCCGATGCCAATACGGGCGTGGTGGAATTTTCGCTCTCGGAATTGATGGAACAGCTCCAGCCGTTGGGACTGCAAAAACGGGCGCCAGTGCAGCCGGAGGTGGCGCTGACGCTGGAACCGTGATAGGCTTCCGTGGTGGCAGGCAGGGACAGCAGGGACGACAGGGACGGCAGGGACACCGGCAACGAGAGGGACGACAGCGACGCGGGGGACGGCACGCCGAAGGTTTTCCGGTTCCAAGGATTGGGGACACTTGCGCGGATGAAGAAATTTCTCAAAGTCTGGGTGGACCTGTTCCCTGTCTGGGTCTTGTTTTTTTCGTTTCTGGCGTGGTTTCGTCCTGATGCCTTTGGACTGCTCGCCCCCTTCATTGTGCCGGGAATCGGCATTATCATGTTCGGCATGGGCATGACGCTTTCCCCGCGCGATTTCGCGCGCGTCATGAAGAAACCGCGTGCCGTGCTCTGTGGCGTTGTGGGGCAGTTCCTCATCATGCCGGCCCTGGCGTTGCTGCTCGCGCGCCTCTTTCAACTCAGTCCGGAACTGACCATGGGATTCATCATTCTCGGGAGTTGCCCGGGCGGCGCCGCCTCCAATGTCATCACCTATCTGGCCCGGGCGGATGTGGCGCTCTCGGTCACGATGACCGCGTGCACCACGCTGCTCGCGGTGGGGATGACGCCGCTGCTCGTGTGGTATCTGGGCGGCGCTTACCTGCCAGTGAAGCCGGGCGCCATGTTGCTGAGCGTGGCCGGGATGGTCCTGGGCCCCGTGCTGGCGGGGCTGTTCATACATGTCCGGTATCAACGGCGCGTGGAGAAACTCATGGCCGTGTTCCCCGCCCTTTCCGTCTTCATCATCGTGCTGGTCATCGCCGCCATCATTGGCAAGACCCACGATCAACTGCTGGGAATTCTGGGGGTTGTTGGGGTGGCTGTCGTGCTGCACAACGTCCTGGGCATGATGCTCGGACATGGTTTGGCCAAGCTCTGTTACCTGCCGCGCGCCGCCTGCCGCACGATTTCAATCGAAGTTGGCATGCAGAACAGCGGCCTGGGTGTCGCGCTGGCCACGCTTCATTTCAACGCGATTGCCGCCCTGCCGGCGAGCTTGTTCAGCGTCGTGCACAATCTCACCGGCTCGATCGTCGCCGCTTATTGGCGGCGGGACGCGCGATAGCCTCGGCTGCCGCCACGACCTGCTGCACGTCGGGCCAGGGCCGGCCGTGCATGACCTGGACCGATTGGCCGAGCGGCGCCCAGACACGGGGGTTGCTCGGGCCGAAGATAGCCAGCGTGGGGCAGCCGCAGAGGGCCGCCAGGTGGGTGATACCGCTGTCATTCCCGACGTAGAGGCGGGCCTGCGCGAGCAAGCGTGCCAGTGCCAGCAGCGAATCGCACCGCACTGGATTCGCGCCCGCGGGCAGCTCCGCATCTTCTTCCGCAGGCCCCAGAATCCAGCGGATTTCAAGGTGAACTGCCGTCAGGCGCCGCGCGAGGGCCGCGAACTGCTCGATAGGCCAGTTTTTTCTCTTGCTGCCACTGCCAGGATGAAGATAGACCCTGTGCTTGCGCTCCGCGTTGGCGGAGTAAAGCAGGGATTGAGGAAGAGGCTGCGGCGGTTGGGCGTGTTCGATGCCCAGACAGGCCAGATAGTAGAGCGACGCGTGACGGTTCCAGCCCTCGGGCGGGAGTCCGGGGAAACACGCCACTCGGGACACGCCAGCCTGTTCGAGTGCGCGTCGAATCGCGCCGTCCGGATCGCGCATCCAGACGACTGCGGTCGCATAAGACGCCAACGCCTTGTGCACGCGCGGGCTGCCCCCGC
>JACPGD010000538.1 GCA_016182645.1 Candidatus Hydrogenedentota bacterium
TGGCGAGCAACTCGAAAATGTTGATATTGCCTGCGTCGATGCAAGCCAGCGAACGCTGGAGGGTGTCGTGGCAAACCGGGCCAGCGTTCCGGTTTCGGGAGCGTTCATATCCGTACCGGGGCTCGCCGGGGTTTCTGCGCGTGCAAACACGGAGGGCTTTTTCCATTTGAGTGGCCTGCCGGACCGGGTGTTCACACTGCAAGTGGAGCATGAAGACTATTGCACGGCCTCGCTGGAGGTGGATGGTCAAAACGAGCGTGCAAATGTGACGCTAAATAGGCATGCGTCAGTCGCCGGCCGTGTCGTGAATGCCACCACTCGTCAGGCGGTCAAAAGCTTCTCGATAACGCCAGGCGCCCCCGCTTTCTTCAATGCGGACGATGGCCGTTTCGAGTTGAATGGCCTGTGCCCGGAAACGGCCAGCCTGCAAGTGTCGGCGAAAGGTTTCGTAAAACAGAGTGTGGAAGTGACACTGATAGCTGAAGAGAACTTACGTGATCTTGAAATTGCGTTGGAACCTGGCGTGCGTGTGGACGGCGTCGTGACGACGGCTTCTGGCACCGGAATTCCGGGGGCAACCATCTTCGTTGACAACTTCCCCTCCCAGCCCTCCTTTGCCACCGGAGTCATTACGCAAGCTGACGGTTCCTTTACGCTTACTGATTTACCGCCAAGTCCGGCGCCAATTTTCGCCTGGAAAGAAGGATTCGCACTCGCGCGGGCATTCTCGCCGGCCGGCGGCGGTGCATTACGCCTTGTATTGCTGCCAGGAGGAACACTTGCGGGAAAGGTCATGGTAAATGGCAAACCGATGCAAGTCTTCCAGGTGACGGTGGAAATCTTTGATGAGGGCGTTACCCTGATAACGGGAGACGTGCATGACGACAGCACCTATGACGTAAATGGACTGCCGCCTGGCGAGGTCTTGGCGCACATCTGGTCCGCCGAAATGGTGGAAACTGCCGGGGCTTACCGTCTCACTTCCCGGGGACGGACGACGGTTCGCACCGTGAACATTGCGGCTGGCGAGACGACCACGTTGGACGTAAACTTTCCCCCTGCAACCAGTGTGGTCGAGGGAACGGTTGCAACTGCTGATGACGTTGCTGGCCAGTTCATGGCGACGTTGCAAGTCGACACGGTGGAAGGCCAAGAACAGTTTTCCGTTCAGGGTGACACCGAGCAGGGCTTCAGTTTTGCAGGAGTGCCCGCCGGAGATGCCGCCTTGACTGTAACATTGCTGCCGGCAATGGAGGAACAACGCGAGATCGCATTCACGCTTCAGGAGGGGGAAGTGCGTCAGGTGCAGGTGGACTTGGTGCCAGCGGAATTAACGCCCGAGTGACGCCAAATAGCTGTAACGGTGTCCCAAACCTCTGCGCCGCCCATGCACACCGCCAACATGACACATGCGTGTGGATTCAGATGCTATAATCGGGCAAAGACTTTTTAAGAGCAATGTTTCCCAGGAGGGAGGTCGCATGCAGTTGCCCATTACGTATAGCAAAGAAGCCCTCGATGGTTTTTGTCGCAAGCACCATATCATCAAACTTGCATTTTTTGGTTCCATTCTTCGCGAAGATTTCAGCAACGAAAGCGACGTGGACGTGCTGGTCGAGTTTCACCCGGACCATATTCCAGGGCTGATTCGTCTGGCGGGGATGGAGATTGAATTGAGTTCCATCCTCGGCCGCGAGGCAGATATGCGCACAGCGGAAGACTTGAGCAAGTATTTCCGCGAGGACGTGGTCCGTAACGCGCTTCTTCAATATGCTGCATGATTCAGATAAAGTGCGACTGGATCACATGTTCGAAGCCGCAGTTGAGGCCGTCGGCTATGTTCAAGATGTGTCTTACGGAGAATTTGTGACGAGTAGGCCATTGCAGCACAGCATTGTGCGATGTCTCGAGATTCATCGGCGAGGCTGCTAATCACGTGTCGAAGGAGTTTCGCCAACGACATCCCGAAATCCCATGGCGGCGGCTCATCCGCGTGCGCAACAGGGTGATTCATGCATACTTTGATGTGAACCTGCGCATTATCTGGACCACCACCCAAGAGGACTTGCCCGAACTTATCTGCAGGATTCAGGCTTGTGCCCCGGAGGCGAAGGACCCTCCCTGAATTCCGCCACCGCGCCTGGGAAGGGAGCACGGACTTCCATGTCCGCCGCCTGAACACGCGGACTTGAGGGTCCACGTTGCCGTGCTCACAACACGTACGGCGCTCTCATGGTGCGCTGGAGGTAGCTGTTCGCGTCGGGGTCGTTGACGAACTCCTCTTTTTCCGGGTCCCATTGCAGTTTTCTGCCGGTCCAGCGCGCGATGTTGCCGAGGTGGCACATGGTCGTGCTGCGGTGACCGATCTCGACGTTCGCAGCGGGCTGTTCGCGCGAGCGCACGCAGCGGATCCAGTTTTCGAGGTGTCCATACGTGTTCTCGGGACCGTTGTCGCTTTCGGACTTGCCGGCACGGCGAGATTTCGGTTTCAGTTTGTATTCGCCGCGGTCGATCCAGAGTGTCCCGTCGGTCCCTTCAAACAGCGCGCCCCCACCCGGCCCTTTGCCGTCGAGATGCACCACGGTCCCGCTTGCGTAGCGGAAGGACACCGGCGCCTTCAGCCCTTCGCCCTCCGCCCACACTTCGACTGGCCCGCTATTGTCCATCCCGAGCGCCCATTGGATCACGTCGAGCCCGTGAGCGCCCCAGCCAGTCATTTCGCCGCCAGAATAGGGCCGGTACGAAATCCAGCCATAGGGCCGGCCATCGGGATAGGTCCGGCCTTCGGCGCGCGGCAGGTAAAGGTCGATGTGGTAGGGGCGCGGTTCTGTCTGGCCACACCACACGTCCCAATTCAACCTTTCCGGCAGCGGCTGCTCCGGCAGATCGCACTCCCACGGACTCGGATAATTCGCGCCGTGGACCACTTCTACTTTGCCGATGCGCCCGCTTTTCACAAGTTCCGCCGCGGCCTGGTTCTCCGCCGTCGATCGCTGCTGGCTGCCCACCTGACAAATGCGCTGGTGCTTGCGCGCGGTTTCGACCATGATCTGCCCCTCGCGAATGGTCAGCGTCATGGGCTTTTCAACATAGACGTCCTTCCCCGCTTGCATGGCGTGCACCACGTTGAGCGCGTGCCAGTGGTCCGGTGTGGCAATCACCACTGCGTCAATGTCCGGCGCGGCCAGCATCTCGCGGTAGTCATCGTAAATCCGCCAGTCTTTCCCCTTCCCCGCTTTCAGTGCTTCCAGGCGCTTCCGGTTCACGTCGCTCGCGGCGACAATCTGGGCGTCCTCAGGCAGGCCCATCAACTGCTGCGCGCGCCGCCCCACGCCGATAAACCCCACCTGGACACGCGCATTCGGCGCTGTGGCCCCGTCCGCCGCCCGTGCGCACGCCGGAATGATCAGCGGCCCCACCGCCGCCGCGGCGGTGCCGGCCGCTGCCTGCCCCAGAAACTGACGGCGTGAAAAAAGTCGTTGTGTGTACATCTCCCCGTTCTCCGTAGGTGAAATCGAATCGAGGGCCAATCCTAAGCCGCCGGAATCGACATTTCAAAGGTGCTGCCGCGCTTGAGTTCGCTTTGGACCGTGATTTCGCCACCGTGGGCATGACAGACCGCGCGGGCCAGGCTCAGGCCAAGACCATTGCCGCTCTGGCTCCGGCTTTGATCGACCCGATAAAAGCGCGTGAAAATCTTGTCGAGGTCGGCCGCGCCAATGCCAATGCCCGTATCGCGCACGGCGATCACGGCCATCCCGTTGCGCGTCTGGCATGAGACCATCACACTGCCGCCCGCTGGTGTGTATTTCACTGCATTGTCGACGATATGGGCCAGCGCGCGCCGCAATTTCTGCGCGTCGCCTTTCACCGGCAGCGCGGACACCCGCTCGCACGTGAGGCTGACCTCCTTGTCCTCCGCCGCGGGAGCAAACAGTTCGCAGACTTCTTGCGCCACCTCTCCCATCTCGACGCGCTCCCGCCGCACTTCCTTTACGCCGGCTTCGGTTTGAGAGATTTCGAGCATGGTGTTGATCAAGCCGAGCAGCCCGTCCGCTTCTTCCAAGAGGCCACCCGCCAATTCGCGTTCCCCCGAACTGGCGGAAGGGCAGTCCAATACCTCTTCCGCTTGGGCACGCATGCGCGTCAATGGTGTGCGCAGATCGTGGGCGATGTCGTCCGTCACCTCGCGCATCTCCTGCATCAACACCTGGATGCGATCGATCATGCGATTGAAGGTCAACGCGAGTTCGTCGATTTCGTCGCCGCGCGGGCTGACTGGGACCCGGCTCAGCCACGCTCCGGCAATTATGGCGCGCGCCGTGTTGGTGGTTTCCCGTACGCCGGCCAGCGCGCGCCGGGCGATCACAGCGCCCAAAATGATTGAACAAAGGAAGAAGCTGAACATTGCGGCCACAAAGATGCGCCGAAACTGCCGGAGAATGAGGGCCGTGGATTCGGTCGACGCGCCCACCTGCAGGACCAAGCTTGGCGTCATGAGGCCATAGACAATGCGCGCGGGGAACGTGGTCTCAGTGCCGGGCAGCGTTTCGAATACCGTTTGGCCGTGCATGGCCGCGAGCAGGGCCGGCGGCTGCGCGGACAGGCCTGTCCATCCCCTGACATCGGTGCCGATCACCTCTTTCCCGGAAGCATCAAAAACGCGGAAGAAGATCCGGTCCACCCCTTCCGAATACGCCTCTTGTTCGAGCACGTCCCGCAGAATATCCAAATTTTGTTCCTTCAGGAGCGCCCCGTATTCCACGATCTCACTCACGAGGTGCTCGTCCAGTTCGCGTTGGAGCATGCTCTTGAGGACGAGGTAACAGCCGGCCAGTACCAGGACAAGGGCGAGCAATCCGGCGAAGGCGTAGATGAGTGTGAGTCGAAACGCTAGGGTCCTGAGCGGCCTAGTCTTCGCCAATAACATAGCCTGCCCCCCTCACGGTCCGGATGAGCGGGCGATCAAAACCCGCATCGATCTTGTCCCGCAACCGGCTGATGCGTGACTCGACGACATTTGTCTGCGGATCAAAATCATAGCCCCAGACATGCTCCATGATCATGGTTTTTGAGACGACGCGGCCCTTATTGCGCACCAGGTAGGCGAGCAGCGCAAACTCGCGGGGCTGCAGTTCAATGCGTGCCGGGCCGCGCGTCACGCGCCGGCGCAATAGGTCCACTGTCAAATCTTCCACACTGAGTGTCACCGGCTCGGCGATGGCGTTGGCCCGCCGCACCAGCGCTTGCACGCGGGCCAGCAATTCCGCGAAGGAGAACGGTTTGGTTAGATAGTCATCGGCGCCGAATTCAAGCCCTTTGACCCGGTCCTCCACGGACGTTTTCGCGCTCAGCACGAGGATCGGAAGCGTGCTGCCCTCATCGCGCACGCCACGAATAAGGTCCAGTCCGCCTAATTGCGGCAACATCAGGTCAATGATTGCCGCATCGAATTTCTCTGTAGAGGCCAG
Organism: Candidatus Hydrogenedentota bacterium; assembly: GCA_016182645.1. Lineage (GTDB taxonomy): Bacteria > Hydrogenedentota > Hydrogenedentia > Hydrogenedentales > JACPGD01 > JACPGD01. The sequence continues at coordinate 5,472 of JACPGD010000538.1, forward strand.
GTGAAATCCATCGACACCATTGTTGGCGATCTCGACGGCATACCCTTCCTGGCGCAGTCCCTTCGCAATGAAGGACGCAATTTTCTTGTCATCTTCGACCACGAGTACGTGCATGGCTTCTCCCAGCAACTCTGAATTCCCGAAGACATTCTAAACGGCGCTCCCGCCACAGAAAAACATTACCAATTGGTAATGTCCGCACAAGCTTGGTGCAAGGCCGTGCGCGATAAAGTGCCCTCGACGCGGTGGGACTTTTTCCGCCACGTTCACAATGCAGATGCTGGAGGCAGCGATGATGAACCGATTTGAATGCGCCTACCGCTGGCGGGGCGTATTGATGGCGCCGCCATACCTGGCGCTGATCCTGGTCACACTGGCGGAGACGGAACATGATGCAATCGTGTGGCCGCTCGGCATGGGTGTTTTCGCGGCGGGCGTCGGCCTGCGGATCTGGGCGCAGATGCATCTTCACTACCGTCTGCGCGTGCGGAAGAAGCTCACCACGACCGGACCTTATGCGCGCGTCCGCAATCCCATCTATATTGCGAATACCACGATGCTGCTCGGGCTGACGTTCATGTCGGAAGTCCTGTGGTTCCTGCCTGTCATGCTGCTCTGGTGCATGGCCGTCTACAGCCTGGTGGTGCGTCGCGAGGAAGCGCACCTCTCGGAGAAGTACGGCGAGCCCTACCGGCAATTCTTGCGAGATGTCCCGCGGTGGCTGCCGCGGTTCTCGCTGCGCCCCGGATTGGCCACAGACGCACGCAGCTTCCTCTGGCCCAGCGTCCTGGCAGAACTGCATTGCCTGCTCTGGTTGGTGCCGCTGCTGGGCAAAGAACTCTTCCGTTCCCTGTATTAGTGGCTGTGCGAATGGGGACTGCGGAGAGAATCTCAATCGGTGGGGGGGATGTCAGGCATCCGGCTGCGGTCTCAACCGCAGTGCGAGAGACCACCGCTCCGGCGGCGCCCGTCTTTGAGTTGCCTCCACTCCTGGCGATACCGCTGTTGTTGGGATTGTCGGCTCTGCTCTCGCTCACGGGTTTGGGACGCTATGGCCTGTGGCCACCAGACGAGCCGCGCTACGCCGAAGTGGCGCGCGAAATGATGCAGTCGGGCGACTATCTTGTTCCCCGGGTAAATGGCCGCCTTTACCAGGAAAAGCCGCCGCTGATGTTCTGGCTCGTTTCTCTCGCCTCTCTGCCCACCGGGGACGTGACCGAGACGACAGCCCGCATTCCCGCCGTACTTTCGGCACTGGGCGTCGTGCTGTTGACTTACCTGCTGGCGCGAGCAATGTACGGGAATACCACCGCCTTCATCGTCGGGCTGGTGCTTTGCACGACACAACGGTTCTGGTGGGAGGGCCGCGTCCTGCAACTGGACATGCTGCTGACGTTCTTCATGACGGGCGCCATGTTCTCTCTGTGGCAGTGGCACACGCAGCGGCAACCGCGCCACCTCGTAACGCTGTATCTGTGCATCGCCGGCGGCGCGCTCACCAAGGGCCCGCCCGCGCTGATCTTCCCGGTGCTGGCTATGTCCCCGGCATGTTCAGTGTGCTTGCACTCAGCGTCGCGGTGGGAATTCTTCCCGCACTCGATCACTACAAGTCCGCACGGGAGTTCTGTGCGCCGCTTTGCGCCTTGAGTGACGCAGGTGTGCCTTATGACCTGTACTCGCTGGGTTTTTCGCGCGAGGAGTACATCTTCTATACCCGGCATTTCCACCAGCCCGTGCCCAAACAAACATTTGCGGAGGACGGCCTTGAATCGACGGGGTTGGAGCAGGACACCTCGCTTCAGCGGCGTCTGTTGAGGACCGTTGGCGAGGCAGTGGATGCCGTCCCCGTGAACGACTTGGGGCGCGTCACCGTTGAAGAGATTGGATTACTTCAAGACGCATTGCGAAAGGAAATACGCAATGACAAGCCGCTGCACGAAGCAGCGGCCCGGTATGACACGGAGATGAAGTCGTTCCTCGATCAATTGTTAGCGCGCCTGGCCCAACACACACCGCAATTCATTATCGTGCAAGAGCGGGACTGGAAGTGGTCGCTGGCGCTCAACCCACGAGGGCGTCAGTGGCCTTTGATGGAGCAAGCGAACGTTGGCAGCCGCAAAGTGCTGTTGATTGCCAACGAGGCCGGTCAGGCACTCTTGCAGGAGCAAGAGGAGCGCGTGAACACGGCGCAAGACTTGTCCGGAGCCGTAAGGAATGGCCCCTCCGAGAGTTGGAAGGGCAA
>JACPGD010000539.1 GCA_016182645.1 Candidatus Hydrogenedentota bacterium
TCGCCTTCCGCGCAGGGGTGATAGCCGCGGGCGTTGAAGAATTGGACAGCGCGCATCAATTCGGACAAGCCGACCACCCAGTCTTGCGGCTGGTAGTCGCTGTCGTGCGGGAGGCAGGTGTGCGGTCCAGGGCGGGGATCGAAGCCGTCCTCCGTACCGGGCGCGCAATGGTAGGCCAGGCTGTTGTAGAACTGGACAACGCGTAGCAGTTCGCTCAGGCTCAGTTTACGGTCCTGGTTCTGATCGGCGGTGTGGAAGGTGGATGCAGCGATTACCTCGAACAAGTCCGTGTTCGCGGGGACCGTCAGCGTGTTCTCGGGCACGAGTAGATCTACGATTTGGATCACGGCGCCGCCAGGGGTGTCGAGTGAAGGCGTGGTCAGGTACATGCGATTGTCACTCGCGCCGTCATGGACGGTGATGGCAAACGGGGAGCTGTCCTCTGTGCCCACGCGGAATGACGCGGCGTCATCCAGCGAAAATGGCGGATGGCCGATGTAGACGCGGTAGATGGCGGCGGCTTCGGCCACACTCAGGCCAACAGATGTTGGAAAAACGCCCACAAAGGCCACATTGGTGGGGACGAACTGTTCCACGTCTGGTGGAATGACCTCGTGCCGTGTCAACGGACCTTCCCCCTCGCCCTCGCCTTCTCCCTCGCCCTCGCCGCTGCCGGGGAAGCTGTCCGGATCGGCCGGATCCGAGCCGGCAACATACTCGTCATAGTCATAGCTGCCATCTTCGTCCCGGTCGAGCCCAATGCGCAGGCCGGTCCCGTGGGGGACTGCCGTGAAGGTAAGTTCCGTGCCCGGCGCCGCCAGGGCGAGAAGCTGTGATGTCGAGAGGGAGACCCCGGTTTCGTCTGTCTGGAAGCGCCCGTTTTCAAGATAGAGATAACCGCGCATCACACCGTCTTGCAATCCCTTCGCCACCAGTTCAACCCGCTCGGAGTCTTCGGCAATCTGGATCAAGGCATTCAAGTCCGCATTGAGCCCTTTTCCCTGGAGAATCATCACCTGCTGACCCACGGCGGCGTGGACGTCGCGGCTGGGCACGCCGGGCGCCTCCAGCGGCGCAGGGGAAGGGTCTGTCACGACAAAGTCCGATCCTGAAAACGCCAGCATCAGGGCGACGAGGTCGGCCAACTCCTGGTCATTGGCCGTGTTGAAAGCGTTCTCGGACAAGAAGCGTTCGAGCGTGTCAACACTGCCGTCATGCAGGAACCCAAAGCCCGCGCGGCTTTCCTGTGTCACCATGCTAAAGCCGACCTTGTCGTAGAGGTTGCGCAGTTGGGCCACCTTGATCGCGTGATTCGTCGAGCCATCGACGGAGACCAGCATCAGGTGGTTGTTGCCAGTGATGGGGTTTGGCGGAATTGGGAGCATTTCGGAACCGTCGAAGCGGGTATTCGTTCCGTTGCCGCTGGGCAGCGCGTGACAGGTCACGCAGGCGATAGAGCCGCGGTCGAGCAGGCGGATCTGGTCCCGGTACATGGCCAGGCCGCGCACCGCATTTCCGTTCGGCAACTGCTGCCCGGCGGGACCGAACTTACCGGTGGTCAGGTGTCCCTTTAACTCGAGGTTGGTGGGAAGCGTATTGTCGAGATTGCGGAATGGATTCGGAGGAAAGTGGATAGTGGCCAGAAAGTCCTTGAACTCCTGCATCTGCTCGGGGGTCAGGGTTTCGTCGTCGCCATTCAGACTACGAAACGCAGGGTTGAATTCTTCGAGCCCCAGCCGGTCGCCGCGCCAGTGGAAAGGCTCCTGCCCAATGATGCCCACGAGTGTCTGCGTGGACATGGGGCCTTTCATGGGATGAAACGGCTCAAATCCTTGGTTCAACCCAGGCAGATCGGCGCCGAGGTTCAGGTCCTCGAGCCCTTTGATCTGCCCCGCGGGATCGCCCAAGTCCCAGGCCAGCCGGTCCATACGCGCGTCGATGTGGCACGAACCGCATGCCGCTTGGCCGAGGCCGGAAGTCCTGTGTGTATCGTAGAGATGCGGGCGTCCCCTCCTGATTACAGGTGGCGTGGGATCATAGAAGCGCGTGCGGCCCGTCTCTTGTTCTGCCTCGACGTCCACGGTCGAGATGCTCCCCTCAAAGCGGTTGAGCACATACAGCCGTCCCCGCGCGTCATCATAGACCAGTCCCGTCGGCCCCTGTCCCACCCGGATGGGCAAAGCGCGGGCGCGCGTGCCATCGGCATTCAGCACCAGCAAATTATTGGATCCCATCCCGGAAACGTAAGCCACCGTGCCGTCCGCGCCCCAGGCCACGCCACGCGGATCGCCAATTGAACGATCGCGTTCGGGCTGGGGAACGCGCGGTGCCGCGTAATCGAGGTGGGGGTTCATATCGCGCAGGGTGGAGTCGCCGCTGGCAGGCGTCACCAGGGCCACATGGACGTGCACAAACCTGCCGCTGACATTGGGTTCAAACCGTACCTGGTTGATGGCCTCAGTCCCTACCACGGCCAGCTTGCCGCTGCCCGGCTGTACGGCCAGTGCCATATTCAAGTTCATCAAACCATCCACGTAGGAAACCAAGAATGAATCGGCTTCAATCACCGCCACGTCGTGGTCGGACAGATGCCAGCCCACGGGCCGGCCCGATTGCGGTGCGCTCGCGCCGCTCACTTCGTCCGTCCAATCGGCGCCCGTGTCATCGCGCCACGCGCTGTCGTCGCCCTGTCGCACAATCAGGCCCACGCGCGGGGGCGACGGATTGTTGGGGTTGGCGGGCGGGTCAAAGTTGCCGGTGCCATTGAAGGGTGGATTCTGTCCGCCGTGTGGCGTGCTCGTGGCATTCACGATGTTCGGGGGGAAGCTGATGATGTCGTTGTCATCGGAGCCTCCGCCCAGGATGGTCGTCTTGTTCCCCGATTCAAAAATGGCGGCGTAGACCGTGCCGCCATCGGGACTGACCGCGAGCGCGCGCGGGTCTTCGCCATTCACTTCAATGTCCGCCAGCGGCCCACTCTCCGGTGCATCGGTCGAGAAAACCTGGATTGCGTTGGCCTGCGAGCACGAAACGAAGGCTTTTGGGGGAGAACCCGCGAAAACGACATCGCACGGCTCGTCCAGGGTGTGAATCGTGGCCACGACACCGCCCGTCGTCAGATCGACAATGCTGACGCTGTCGGAAACATGGTTGACCACCCAGAGTTCCGCCGCGGTATGAAAACGGACTGAAACCGGCTCCAGACCCACCGGGACACTCATTACGTGGCCGAGCGGCGCATTGCCTTCCGCGCCCAGTTCGAAGATCTCGACCCGATTGTCCGCTGTATTGCACGCGGCGAGCAGCCCGCCGTCAGGGCTGATATCCAGCGGATGCACGTGCGGCGTCTCAAAGTTGACGAACGATGGCGGCTGTGCCGCGCCAAGTACACTGAGCAAGACCGTTGCCACGAGCCAACACCCGCCACGCATAGACAGACCTCCCCGAGCAAGATGTGCATGTTATCGGGCCACCACGCTTCCGGCCGCCAAACCAGGGCTTATCATAGCGGCGCGGGGAGAGGGTGTCAACGCGACAGGAGGGGGGAGCCGGTCTGGAGTGTACGGCGGAATGCGTCTGCGTCCTTCGGGGCGACGAGTGCAAGAACCCGATCACCCCGCAGCAATGACGTATTTCCACGGGGGACTACCACGCGGCGGCCACGATGAATGGAGACCACCACGCAGTCCGGCGGGAGGGGTAGCTCGCGAAGGGTCCTTCCCGCGGCTGCGTCTTGCTCGGCGATGTCCACTTCGATCAATTCCGCGCCAGTGGCCGCCTCCAGCTTCAGCTTCGCGATGCGCTGATCGCGTTTTTTCGCATCCACCAGGATTTGCGAGTACGCCCGGATAATATCGCTCCGCCCCAGCAGCCCCAGCAAGCGCTTTGGGTCACGACGATCTACGACGGGCATTCTGCCAACGTCGCGCGCCCCGAAGTGATGCATGGCGTCTTCGAGGGTCTCGTCCGGGTAGGCCACCAACAGGTTGGTGGAGCAGATGTCGCCAACTGTGCGCTCGAGAATGCCTTCTGTGAGCGCGCGATCAAGGTCCGACAAAGCCACCACGCCTAACAATTCCTTGTTCTCATCAAGGACGACGAATCCATGTTGTCCGGTTTCCTGGAACCAGAAGGCGAGATGCGTGATGGGGGTGGCCGGGTCCATGGTGACCAACTCCGTTGCAGGCGTCATTGCCTCTTCCACCAGAATGGCGCGCATCAAGTTCTCATCGCGCCGGGCACGCACGTCAATGCCCCGCCGCTTCAACTTCAAGGTGTAAATGCTCTCTGGTTCAAAACGGTGGGCAAGAAGCGTGCTGACGACCGTAGCGAACATCAGCGGCAGGATCATGTGATAATCCTGAGTCATTTCAAAAAGAATCATGATTGCCGTCATGGGCGCGCGCGCCGCACCGGCGAAAACGGCTGCCATGCCCACCATGGCGTAGGCGCCGCTTACACTGCCGAGCGATGGAAATACGGCTTCGGCAATCTTGCCATAGGCCGCACCAAGCACCGCTCCCACGAAGAGGGCCGGTGCAAAAACACCACCGGACGCGCCAGAGCCGATACCCAAGGAGGTGGCGAGAA
>JACPGD010000063.1 GCA_016182645.1 Candidatus Hydrogenedentota bacterium
AAGGTGAGGGTGAAGGCGAAGGTGAGGGTGAAGGCGAAGGTGAGGGCGAACCGGCCATTGAGGAAGTGGCGGAGGATGTCTTGGCAGTATTTAGCGACGCCGACACCAACGGCGACGGCCGCTTAACGTTTACGGAGGCGCAGTCTCAGGTTGCGGGATTAACCAACGAGCAATTCAACGCGCTCGACCTGGATCACGACGGAATGCTGACGGAAGACGAGTTGAAAGAGGTGGCGGGGATCACGGACGGTTGCGATTGTCGCGATTTCCTGGCGGGCCTCGGGCTGCGCAAATCGCTGGGCGATTTCCTGTTGCTGGGCTGCGCGTTCTTCACGGCGGCTTTCCTCATGCGCGGGCGTAAGTAATGAATGAGGATTCAGTGATCGGCAGCACCGCGGGACACAGCGCGGAATAGCCGCAACCAAATTGGCCGCAAAAGAACGCACGGCTCGCGAAGAGAAACCGCAGATGGCGCAGATAACCGCAGATGGAAGGCGTAAAGGTTGGATTATTGAACGACGGAGCATGCGAACGTGCAAACGCGCAAACGGGTGAACGAGCTGCTCGGCCCAATAAGAAATTCAGGGTTAGTAATACAGAATAGTCAGTTTCCGAAGACGTCGTGAATGGCATCGAGATAGGCCAGGCCATGCGCTGTGTCCGGTTCGAGGTAACTGCCTTCGGTCCATTCATTCCAGGCGTTCAGCGTCAGGATTTTCGGTGAAGTGTTTCCCTGATCGAGAAAGCCCTTCGCGTCTTCCAGGGCTTTCCGATACGCTTCTGGCGTGTTGCCGCCCAGTGTGGGCGTCCAGGGATAGCCCGCGTTGGTGTAGGGGTCGGACTGAACGGTGCGCGGGGACGGATCCCAGCCCATGGTCACGTTGGGGAAATAGGGCAGGGCGTACTGTTGGGTGAACTTGGCGTAGTCCTGCACGGAGGCCTCCTGCACTTTGGCGTAGGAGGTGATGGGGAAATCGGGCATCCCCTGGTGGTGCAGCCAGACGTAGGACGTGATGCTGTCGAAGCCGAGATCCTTGAGGAGCACGGTGACGTCTTTCACGGCCTCCTCGTTCGGCAAGACCTGGCGGCCCCAGACGACAGCATTGAGATGGAGCGCGCCGAGTCCGGCGCCGGCGGCACGCGCGCGAAAATCGTCGAGGGCCGCGCGGGTCTTGGAGGTATCACTGAAGCTGCGCAGCAGTGTGGAGAGGTCGTAAAACGAAAAGTACAGCCCGTTGTTGACGCGCCAATAGGAAGGATGGCTGAAATAGGTTTTGATGACATGGTCGGTGGCTGCGCGGAACGTTTCGGGAGTGACGGCGCCCGGTACCAGCCGCCGGTACGGCCCAATATGCGGGGCGGGCTGAATGTCGAGCCAGTCGTGATTGGTCCACATCAGCGAGAACTTCAGGCGCTGGACGTTGGGCGCTTTCAAAAACCCGTCTTCCAGTGCGCGCTGGAGAAAGGGACCGTCGTCATACCAGTACCAGTCGAAAATAAAGGCATCGACGGCGTGGTCCGCCGCGGCATCTATTTTCCTGGCCATCACGGCGGGGTCCGCTTCATCTTCGTAGCCCCAGAGGGGGACCTTCGGCTGGGCATGCCCGGGCCAGCGTGGTTCGGCGCGTTTCAGCAACTCCCACCCCGTCCACGCTCCCCCATGCCATTCTGCATTGCGCGGATCCTGGTGATAGTTGGGGAAGTAATAGGCGGCCAGCGTGTATTCATTGTCAGTGACAGAGGCGCTCTTGTCCCCCGCCCCAAACGCAGCCGAACTAAGTCCCGCGATAATTAAGGCGCTCAATAACGATTTCATGTGAGTCTACCCCTTCAAGATTGACACACCCCCGTGAACGCGAATTGCTCTCTGCTATAATCGCACGAAAATCAGCCGAAAGGATAGCACAGTGTTCCAATCCTCAGAACGCATGTCTCGCCGGGACGCGATGAAGCTGATGGCGGCCGCCGCCGCGCCCGTGATTCTGCCCTCGACGGTATTCGGGGCCAATGCGCCCTCCAAGCGACTCACCATTGGCATGATCGGCCTGGGGCGGCAGGCGCGGGCGGCGAATCTTCCTCCGTTCCTTGCATCGAAGGACACGATTGTCCTGGCGGTGTGCGATGTGGACGCGTGGCGGCTCCAGAATGCGAAAGGGGACGTGGACAAGCATTACGGAAATTCGGACTGCAAGGCGTATCGGGACTGGCGCGAGATTGTCGCGCGCGAGGACATCGACGCGGTAATGGTGAGCACGCCGGACCATTGGCACGTGCCGATATCGCTGGCGGCGGTGCGCGCGGGAAAACATGTTTCTTGTGAGAAGCCGCTTACGCTTTCCGTGGCCGAGGGACGGGTGCTGGCCGATGCCGTGCGGGACAAAGGGGTGGTGTTCCGCACCGACAGTGAATGCCGCTCAAACGAGTACATGCACCGGGCCGCGGAACTGGTGGTGAACGGCCATATCGGCAAGCTCAAGCGTATCGAGGTCACCGTGCCCACAGGCGATGTTGCGGGCGGCGATGCCACGCCGATGCCGGCGCCCGAAGAGCTGGATTACGAGATGTGGGCCGGTCCGGCGCCGATGCATCCGTACACGCTGGATCGCGTGCACCCGCGCGAGTCTTATGGGCGGCCCGGCTGGATGCGCTGCCGGGACACCTGCGAGGGCATGATCACGAATTGGGGCGCGCACCTGCTGGATGTGGCGCAATGGGTGCACGGCAGCGAGCGCACAGGCCCAGTTGAAGTGGAAGCGGCGGGCGAATATCCCGCGCCCGGATCCGGCTTGTGGAACGTCCTGCTGCATTTCAAGGCGCGCTTCCGTTACGCGGACGGCGTGGAGATGGATTATGCGACTAGCGACGCCCCCTACGTGCGATTCGAAGGCGAGGACGGCTGGATTCAGAGCACCTGGTTCCCCGGAGGCGATCTGAAGGCAGGCCTCACCGCGAGTGCTGAAGCGCTGCTGCAAGTGTCGCTGAAAGACAGCGATATCCACTTGCCGCAACGGGGGGACAAGGAAGATTTCATCCACGGCATCCGGACTGGTGAGCCGACCATGGCCGACGCCGAGATTGGGCATCGCACCTGCTCGATGGGCCAACTCGCCCACATCGCCATTCAGGTGGGACGCAAGCTCACGTGGGACCCGGTCCGGGAACAGTTCGCAGGGGATGAGGCGGCCAATGCACTGCTCACGCGGCCGATGCGCGCACCGTGGCAAGTGGCGTGGCAACGATGACAAGAAAGGCCCCGAGGATGAGGTGTTTCATGTCCTGGTTGTTGGCCGTTATTGCGGGGACGTTGTTGCCGGCCTTGGTGGTGCGCGCGCAAGCGGGCCTGGCCCAGATGAACCCATTCTTTGCGTTCAAGAACAGCATGGAGTCGGGTGGACCGGCGGCGGTGGACGAGCAGGTGCGCATCCTGCATGAGATTGGCTTCGACGGTTTTGACAACCGCAACCTCGACGATCTGGAGGCCACGCTCGAGGCGCTCGACGCGCAGGGCCTGAAGCTCTACAGCATTTACTTTACCGTGCGCATCGACCCGGGCGAGGAGCACTACAATCCCCGGTTATTGGCCGTTCTCCCCTTGTTGAAAGACCGGGGTACCGTCCTCTGGTGCAACACGCACAGCAAGCGATTTCAGCCATCTGACTCCGCCGGCGACGAGTACGCTGTGCCCATCTTTTGCGAAATTGCGGATCTCGGCGCGCCCTTCGGCGTTCGGGTGGCGCCTTATCCCCACCTCGGCCTCTGGGTCGAGTCTCCCGAAGACACCGCCCGCCTCGCGGACAAGGTGGACCGGCCCAATTTCGGCACCTCGTTCAATCTCTTTCACTGGAACGCGCTCGGCGAACGCAAGTGCCCGCTCGAGGAAGTCGTCCGCCTGATCGCGCCCCGTATGCTGCTGATGTCTATCAACGGCGACATCGGCCCCCACAACATTGGCCCCCTCGAAGAAGCGAAGATCGATGACTATTACACCGTGCTCAAGGCGTTTCGCGACGCGGGCTACACCGGCCCCGTGGGACTGCAGTGTTACCTCATCCCCGGAGATCCGCGCGAACATCTGGGACAGTCCTACGCCGTGTGGAAACTTCTGGCGGCGCGGTTCAATTAGCCGGAACCTGCTCGCGGGTACGCTCGCCCCCCCGATAACTTCCTTGCGCGACACAAACCAACCCTTTTTATTGTAGTACTGGAATTGACTCGAAATGACACTCCGGTTCGCGATGAAGGGTGTTGTGGAGAGAACGGATTGCAGACTTGACGATGCCGCAAGTTGATCCGCATGATCCCCGCGCCATGAATCGATCCAGATTTCAACCCTATGCACTGTTGGCAGTGTCCGGAGTGACGCTGGCGTTTTGTTTTCCGACGTATCACCTGTTTTATCTGGTCTGGGTGGCGCTGGCGCCGATGTTGGTGGCCGCGTGGAGTCCGCGTCCGGCACAGAGGCCGGACGCTACCGGGCACGGGAGTCCGCGTCCGGCACAGAGGCCGGACGCTACCGGGCACGGGAATCCGCGTCCGGCACAGAGACCGTACGCTACCGGGGATTTGCATGGCGCGCAGGGGGCACGTCCGGCACAGAGACCGGACGCTACGGGGCGTGCACGGGAGGCCGCGAGGATCTTCTTTTTAACGGGGTGGGTGTTTCACACGCTGTTGTTGCAGTGGCTGTGTACGAATATCTTCTGGGCGGGGGGCTGGGCGATTATTGGGCAACAATTGGTGTGCTTCTACTTGTCGATTTATTGGGGACTGCTTGGGGTGGCGTGGGTGTGGGTGCGGGGAGCGCTGCCGCGCGTGCCGGGCGCGCTGGTGCTGGCGGTGCTGTGGGTGGCGATGGAGGGGCTTCAGGCGGTGCTTTTTTCGGGCTTTGGCTGGAGTGCGTTGGGCTATAGCCAGGGGCCGGACCTGGCGTTCTTGCAGTTGGCGTCGGTGGGTGGGGTGTCGTTGTTGTCGGGCGTGCTGGTGGCGGTGAATGCGCTGGTGGCGGAGGCGTGGTGTGTGCGGGAACGACGACTGCTTAAGCTGGCGGCGGCTGGAGGGATCGTGCTGGCGGCGCATGGCGCGGGCTGGCTGTTGTTGGCACCGGCGGGGCCGGCGTCGTTTCAGGTGGGGCTGTACCAGTCGAACTATTCACAAGAGATGAAGTGGGACCGCGATTTTTCAGAAGAGATGGTGGCGCGGGCGGCGGAGCAGTCGCGGCGGCTGGCGCAGATGGAGGCGGTGGATCTGTTTGTGTGGCCGGAGGCGCTGGTGATGGACGATTACCGTCAGCCGGAACTCTTGCAAGTGATGCAGGATCTAAGCCGTGATACGGGCGTGCCGCTGTTCACGGGCGTGACGCGGCTCGAAGGCGGCAACGATTTTAATTCGAGCATCCTGGTGGAGAAGAGCGGCGAGATCACGGGGATCTATGACAAAGTGCACCTGGCGCCATTTGGAGAGTATGTGCCGCTGAATCTGCCATTTATTGATCAGGTAGTGCCGGGGGGTGTGGCGAAGGGCGATCACCAGAAGGTGCTGGCGTTTGACAGCCGGCACTTGGGGCCGCTGATATGTTTTGAGGTGCTGTTTTCGGGGATGGCGGACCAGTTGCGGCGGCTGGGCGCGGACGTGCTGGTGGTGGTGACGAACCTGGCGTGGTTTGGCGCGAGCAATGCGGTGCCGCAGGAACTGGAGATTGCGCGGCTGCGGGCGGTGGAGACGAGGCTGCCGCTGATCCATTCTTCAAACACGGGGATTTCGGGCGTGTTTGATCCATTTGGGCGGTTCACGGTGGTGAACGCGATTATTGCGAAAGCGGCGTACCACAAGTGGCCGGGAGGGGAACTCGACCCCATGCGGACACGGAACCAGCGGATGGTGGGGGCGCTGGCGGTGGCGGCGCCGGTAAGGAATATTGTACCGCGAGGGCCGGTGGTGGCGCCGTGGGTGGCGGTGGGGCTGAGCGTGGTGCTCCTGGGGGGAGCGCTGGCGGCGAGGCGGCGGGCGGCGAAAACGGGTAGCGCGCAGTGAATATGAATGCGGAATGTGGAATGTGGAATGTGGAATGGCGGGGCGGGGCATGGCACCGTCCGGAGCGGGGCAGGGATGCCCCGGGTACGTGCCGCTCGGACACATATCATGACTGACTCGCGGCGGCAGTTGGCGCGGTTTACGGCGATTTTCGCGGGCGGGACGATGCTGAGCCGGGTGTTCGGTCTGCTGCGCGATATTGTGATCGGGGTGTTTATTCCGACGCTTTCGCGCGATGCGTTTATTGTGGCGTTCCGGTTCCCGAACATGCTGCGCGACATGCTGGGGGAGGGGGCGGCGAACGCGGCGCTGATTCCCGTGTTCAGCGAGACGCACGAGAAGGAGGACGAGGCAGCATTCAAGCGGCTGTTGGGCGCGGTGATGGGGGCGATGCTGTTTGTGTTTTCGGCGGTGACGCTGGGGGCCCTCTTGCTGCTGCCGCTGCTGCCGTCGGCGATGCGCCTGTTGCAGCCGTGGACGGGCGAGGACCCGGCGCGTATCGCGGAACTGGCGGCGCGCGTGCCGCTGATGCAGTGGACGTTCCCTTATCTCATTTTCATTGGGCTGACAGTGTTTGCGACGGCGCCGCTCTTTACGTTGCGGCATTTCGGGACGCCGTCGTGGTCGCCGGCGCTGTTGAACATATCGCTGATCGGCTGCACGTTGGGCCTGTATTGGGTGTTCGACGAGCCGGCGTGGGCGCTGGTACTCGGGGTGTGGATTGGGGGCGTGGCGCAGTGCGCGCTGATGCTGCACAAGATGCGGCAGGTGACGGGGGTGCTGTGGCCGCGCTGGGAACCGTGGCACCCGGGGGTGAAGCGCGTGTTCTGGCTGCTCGTGCCCGTTATCCTGGGTCAAGCCACCGGGGAAGTGAACAAGTTTGTGGATACGCTGTTCGCCTACTCGCTGGGCGAGGGCGTGCCGTCGGCGCTGTTCTTTGCGAACCACCTGGTGCAGTTGCCGCTGAGTATTTTTGGGGTGGCGGTGAGTGTAGCCGCGCTGCCGGAATTGTCGCGGGCGGGGGCGCGCAACGACATGGATGGATTGCGGGAAACGTTGCTGGACGCGCTTCGCCAGACGGTCTTTTTGACGGCGCCGGCGGTAATGGGGCTGGTCGTGCTGGCGCAGCCGCTGGTGCGGGTGTTGTTTCAATACCGCGAATTCTCAGCGGAAGATACCGTAATGACAGCGACGGCGGTGGTTTATATTGCGGCGGGGTTGTTGTCGTTTGCGCTGGTGAAAGTGGCGGTGCAGGGGTTCTATGCGGTGAAAAACACGCGGACGCCGGTGATCGTGGCTACCCTCAGCATGCTGCTGAATATTCTGCTGATCTTCTCGCTGGTGGGTGTCTTGGGGTTCCGGGGGCTGGCCTTGGCGACGACCCTGTCGTATACGGTCAATTTTCTGTTGCTATTCGGGTTGCTGGCGCGGCGGCATCCTCGGCTAGTGAACGCTGAGATGGCGGGGGCGCTGGCACGGATAGTACTGGCGGCAGCCGTGATGGCGGTGGTAGTGCAGGGATTGTACTGGGGGGTGGCTTCGCTTTGGGGCGGGGAAGGTCTGCCGCGGGATGTGGTCGTGCTGGCGGTGACGATTCCGGCAGGGGCCATCTGCTATGTGGTGCTGGCTAAGGTGCTGGGGATTCAAGAGTTGTCGCATTTCTTGGGGTTGTTTGGGGCGAGGAAATGAAAGGGAGGGGGAATGGGAAGTATGGGAAGTATGGGAGGAATGGAAAGAACGGGAGAGACGGGAAGTCCGGCACGACTTGCGATGCGGTGGTATACTTAATTGCGGTGATTGCGGAATCATCCTGGAATTTGGGTAAGAAGATGTTGGAGTCACGTTGCAAGAAATATCAGAAAAAGAAACTATCCCCGGAAATATGCCTGGACCGGCGTTTGGCGAGGAGTCGACGGCGGCGCCTTGGCCCCAGGGGCATCTTGCGCTCCTTGTAGAGACTTCCCATGACGTGATCGTCGTGGTCGATTCCGCGTTTCATATCCTCAATGTCAATCACACGGTGGAACGGATGCTCGGGTATCAAAAAACCGAGCTGCTGGGGAAGACCTTTCAGAGCCTGTTCAAGGAGCCGTTCGCTATTTCCAGCGAGACCAAGCTGACGGACGGGGTGATGGGGCCGCTGGAAGTGCGGCGCGCTGACGGCTCGGGCTGCTTTGTCGAGTTGACAGCGACGTTTATTCCGTGGCGGGGTACGCCGGCCCTGGTGTTTACGTTGCGGGACGTGACCGGGCGGAAGCAGATGGAGGAAGAGCGGGAGCACCTGATCCAGGAGTTGCAGGCGGCGCTGGCGAAAGTGAAGCAGTTGTCGGGGCTGTTGCCCATGTGCGCGAGTTGCAAGCGCATCCGTGATTTTCAGGGGTATTGGGAGGAGGTCGAGGCGTATATCAGCGAACATTCAGACGCCGAGTTTACGCATAGTATTTGTCCGGAATGCCGGGAGAGGTTGTATCCGGAACTGGGGAAGGCGGTGAAACCGGAGAAGCGACTGATCATTGAGTGAACGTGCGAACGTGCGAACGTGCAAACGTGTGAACGTGTGAACGTGTGAACGGGGGAACGTGTGAACGGGGGAATGGGGGAACGGGGGAACGGGGGAACGGGGAATGATGCGAGGAATAGGAAGTATGAGGGGATCAAGAAGGTGATTGAGTGGGGCGAGGGGGGGAGAGGTTTTCGAGGCCGGAGCGGAGGTGGATGTCTTGCTGGGGGAAGGGAATCTCGATGCCGGCCTGGTGGAGGGCCTGGGCGATGTTCATGTGGAGTTCAGTTTTCACTTTGCCGCCATTTTCGAGCTTGACGTAAAGGTAGACGTCGAAGTCAATTGAACTGCCGCCGAATTGTTCGAGGACGATGAAGGGCTTCGGCTCCTTCAGCACGTCGGGGTGTTCCTCAATCACGCGCAGTAGTGTGTCGCGGGCGCGTTGAAGGTCGGAGCCGTAGGCGATGCCGACGCGGAGCTTGAGGCGCAAGGTGGTGTCGGTGAGGGTCCAGTTCATTACCTGAGAGGTGATGAGTTCCTTGTTGGGGATGACGAGGTCTTTCTTGTCCCAGTCGGTGACGGTGGTGGCGCGGATGCGGATGCGCGACACGGGACGCTCGAAGAGGAGGATGAGGCCGCTGACAAAGTTGGCGAAGATCTCCTGCAGGCCGAACCCGAGCCCGAGACCGATGGCGGCGAGGAGCCACTGGACGTTGTTCCAGCCGACACCCAGCGCGCGCAGGACGAAGAAGACGCCGAGCGCCACGAGGGTATAGCGGACAATGGCGATGGTGGCGTAACGTTCGCCGGAACCGAGTTTGAGCCAGCGCAGGAGGATGATCTCGATGAGGCTGGGGAGGTTTTGCACGGCGACGATGGTGAAGGCGGCGATGAGAAGGGCGAAGACGGCATCGGCGGCGGTAACCGGCTGAAGCCGGACGACGGCCGTGACCTGCTTTTCGCTTGGAGCGCCTGCTTGGGTGGGGACTTGTTGCTCGACTTCCATCCGCGTGTGCCAGAGTTCCTGGCGCTCGAGGATTTTCAGGGCGGGCAGGATGCCTGCCCAAATGAAGTAGACGCCAAAGAAGAGCGCGAGGACCGCGACGCTGCGCAGGAGGTTCTGCGTCTGGGTATCGATGCGGGCGAGGTCCAATTCTTCCGCGGTGAATTCCTGCACGGTCTTGTCGCCAGAGTCGTCTTTGGCGGTGTCGCGGCGGCGGCGTGCCTGCTCGACGGCGAGCTTGCGCCGGGTGACGACGAGCCAGCGGCGCATCATGGCGAAGGCGAACAGCAGGGCGAGACAGTAGGTTGCGGTCCAGAAGAGCCGGACGCTCAGTTGCAGCGCGGTGTAATAGTAGCCGGAGACGGCGACGAGCGCGAGGAGCAGGGGAAGGCCGGCGGCGACGAGCAGCAGAAACAGGCGCGCGCCGTGATGTTCGCTGAGCCAGGTGGTTTCGTCGGCCAACATGGCGCGGAGGACACGGGCCAAGAGGGGGAAGAGCGTGACGAGCACCGCGCCCATAGCGGCCAGGAAGGCGACACGTCCGAGGGACGTTTTCCAGTCTTCGACGGGTTGGTACTCGAAACAGAAGATGAGGAACACGAGCGGCGCGAGGACCAGAAGGAGCAGCCCAAAGTGGTGGCGCGTCCCGCGGACCTGGCCGGCCGTCCACTCGAAGTGGGCTTCGACCAGCCCGAGCGGCATGAACATCTGGCGGGTAAAGCCGAGGACCAGGCAAAGCACAGCAACGCTCGTGAGACCTTGAGCAAGGGCGCCCGGGAAGAGCGTGCCCTGCACGGC
>JACPGD010000548.1 GCA_016182645.1 Candidatus Hydrogenedentota bacterium
CGACTGGTCTGCCCCCCAGCACCTACCCAAACTCCTGGGACATCCCCGTTTTCGCGCAGTCTCTTGATCCGCGTCGCGACGGCCACTGCGCCGCGCTCCTCCACCACTATTCCACCGGTTCCCCTGCATGGCTGCTGGGCTGGGCGATGGTGGCAAGGTAGGCGTTGAGCGGGCTGCGGCCCATGAGCTGTTCTAGGTTGATCAAGGTCGCGTCACGCGGCGTGATGCCGTTGCCAGCGCGGTCGACGTCGGCGAGATTGGGGACAAAGGGGTTCATGCCAAGGGTTGCGAGCTGCGTGTTAAGCGCGGACTCGCCGATGAGCAAGTAAGAGTTGATGAGCGTGGCGTCGAGCGCGTTGATCTGCGCGTCGGTATTGACGTCGCCGAGCACGCCCGCGGCGGGGTTGAAGCCGGAACCGGTGAGGGCGGCGGTGGCGCCGCTGCCGCCAGTGAGGGTGAGCGTGCCGTTATAGGCTTGCGCCGCGCCGGGGGTGAAGCGGATGGTGAGCAAGTTGCTCTGCCCCGCGGTGGGACTGTAGGTGTTGCCGCCTTGCACACTGAAGACCCCGCTGATGCTGGCGCTGCCGCTGAGCGTGCCGGTGCCGGTATTGGTCACACTGAGCGTGAGATCGCGGTAGACCCCAAGCGCGACCGGGCCGTATTCAAGGCTGCCTGGGTTAATGCCGAGGCGCGGGCCAGGGTTGGTGGGAGTGAGCGGCGCGTCGAAGGAATAGTGAACGCCGCAGGACACACTTTGGGTGTTGCTATAGGTCTGGTAACCACCTTTCGCCACTTGGATGCTGTAGGTGCCTGCGTCGCTCAGCAAATTGAACTCGGCTTCGCCGCTGGCGTCGGTCGGATCGGGCCCCAGGGTGTAAGACGCGCCCTCAAGCGGTGTAACGACAATGGATACGCTGGCCTCGTCAATCTTTGCACTGCCGTAATGAGCATAGATAGTGATGCTGGCCGAGGAGACACATCCGCCAGTTTCCTGGGTGACGCGCACATCGTAGCCGGTGCCGAGGCCGTAGCCGGGTGGGGGGGAATAGCGCACGCGCAGATAGTAGTAACTGGACGAGGGCACGGTAAGGATGTAGTAGGAAGCCAGCGGTTCGGTGCTACCGTCGTCGTCCACGACCGGGAAGCCGGCGTCCATGACGGGACTGCCATTCGGGTAGAAGAGCGCGATCTCCGTGTCGCAGTTGGCTTCGAGGTTCAGTGTTTCCAGCGTGACGACCTGGCCCGCCTGCGCCCAGAAGCGGAGCCAGTCCAGATCGCCCGCGTCGTGGAAGTTGTGGCGCGTTGTTTCACCGAAGATGCCGGTGGTCCGCGCCTGGGCAAGCTCGTTGTCCACCTCGTAGGCGTCTGCCCCGAGTTGCTGCGACAACGTCGCGTCCGCGGGCAGCGATGTATTCCCGTCGGTGTCGACGGCCATAATGCTGATCTTGTAGTCGCCGTAGAGCGTGAAACCGTTCCAGGCCGCTTCGTAGCGGCCGCTGCCGACATCGAACAGTTCCAGTTCGTCCGGTGCGCCGCCGCCGGGCGGGGTGATGCTTGCGGTGACGAAGTCGATGGCGCCGGTGGTCGTCACGTTATCGGCCCAGACGGTCGCGGTGCTGCCGATGCTGAGCGTGGCGGGCGTCGTGCCAGCATCGCCGATGACGGGATCGTCGCCGGCCAGTTGAATGCCCGCGCCGATGACGTGCGCGCGAGAGAGTACGCCGTCGAGTTTTTCGTTGCCGACGCCGTTGCCGGTGTCGTCGATCCCGCCAAACTGGCCGAAGCCCGAGAAGCGCATGGCGATCTGGCCCTGTTTGAAGGCGTTCCAGACCTTCGCGCCATTTAAGACACCGGTCCAGAAATAGCTGGAGAAACTTAGATCGCCGCCACTCAGGAAGCGGGCCGTCTCGCCCGGACGCGTGCTCGCAAGATTGATGCGTTGCGTGTTCGCGGGCGGCGAGAGCTGATTCAGGAACGTGCCAGAATCCGTAGCGTCCATGACCACTGTGACGATGCCGGGGATCGTGTATTGGGCGATGTCCACCCAGGCATCGAGTTGGGCGGGCGGCAAGGTCTCGACGGCGTTGATCTCGAAGCCCGCCGCCGTCGCCGGGCCGACGAAATACAGTACGAGATCATACGTATCGAAGGTCCCCCAGGTCTTGATGAGGTATTCGATGTTGCTCAACGACGGTGCGCCGTCCACGCCCGCATTGAAACTGACCGGGCTGCGGAAGGCGATGGTGCTGTCGGTATAGCCCTGGACCTTGAGCGCGTTATAGGCGCGGCCCAGCGCGTTCTGGTAGGACAGCCACATCGGGTCGGGCTGGCGTCCGCCACCTACGATGATTGCCTTGCGTTTCACCGGACTGTCAACCGCCACGCTCGTGACCTGCGGAACGGCCGTGTTGCCGATCCGGTCGCGGGCATAGATGGCGATTTGATACAGGCCCGCGCTGGTAAACTTATCGTAGCTCGCCTGATAGCGTCCGGGAATGCCCTCTACGGCCTGCAGATCGAACGAGGGCAGTTCCTGCACCGGATTGTCCGGTGAGGGCGCCTGAAGATTGGGCGGGCGCAGCACGGCCCAGACGCGCGCGATGCCGTCCGCATCCGTCACGGGATCGGCCCACAACGTGGCCGTGCTCGTGCCGAGGATAGTCTGCTCGGGCGAGACCGGCGGTTCCCCCTCGAACCTTGGCGCCTCTCCTTGAATTACTGTTCCGTTGCCAATAGACGTCATCCCCGCCAACGTGTGCTCCGGCGTCCCGTCCGCCAACTGCGGATGCTGGGTATCAACCGCCTGTGTCGTGGCCTGCTGGGCCAAGCTAAACGCGTCGAGCACATTCGCACCGTTGAAGACATGGGTCCAGAACAGCATGGAGAAACTGGTGCTGCCCTGCGACAGGAAGTACGCCTTTTCGCCGAGGCTCGTACTCGTAATGACGATGCGGTCCTGCCCCAGAGCCGGTGCGAGCGCCGCCTGGAATGACCCGGACTGGCAGGCCTCGTAAATCACCGTCAGCGTACCCATGATGTCCGGCGCGATACCATCTTGGAGTGTATCCAGCCAGGCATCCAGATCTATTGCCGCCAACGATTCCGTCCCACTCATCCGGAATGTCCCGTCTCCCCCGTGGTCTACCAGGTACACCACCACATCCTCTGTCGCTCCGCCCTGCGCCGCCCAGGTCACGGCGGCCTGCAAGTTCCCATTCGTCGCATCATCGTCCACGTCGTCGGGCTGCCCGTTGCCGTCCAGATCGAGGTCCCCGTCCGAGGACAAGTAGTTGATCTTGTCTTTCGTGTAGCCCCGGTAGGTCAGCGTGCGATAGGCGAAATTCGCGCAGAGTTGCGTCGCGTTCCAAAGGTTGTTGCCGGGGAAGGCGCCACCCGCTGAAACGACGATAGCTTTGGCATTCGGAAGCGTCGCCACGGACTTGAAAACGTGCAGGCGATTGTTCTGCTGCTCGGCCACGTACACACGAGTGGGGGTGCCGGAGAAAACGGCCA
>JACPGD010000556.1 GCA_016182645.1 Candidatus Hydrogenedentota bacterium
AATCGGCTATCTTGCAGCGCCGGAGGGAGTAGTGCCATGGCTCAGAAACGAGCTCCACGCTTTTCAGATCCAGAACCCTGGAATCACTGTTCGCCTATTGGCGCCAAGCTTCCCGGCGAGAGCGGAACTGCCCATCCAAGATATTAATGTATTACCTAACGTCTTCTGCGTGGACAGCCAATCTGGTGATGAGCTACCCTACCTCACCGAAAACGGTCTCATCGTGCCGCTCACTTCTGCCGGCCTGGAGAACGGAGAAGTGCTTGAGAGATTGCCGTCTGACCTCATGGATGCAGCAACACAAAATGGGCAAGTTTGGGGCGTCCCGTTTCTTTGCTCTAATCTAGTTCTAGCCTATAGACCGGAACTATTGAGCAAAAGTGGAATAGTCGGTCCTCCTGGAACTTGGCAGGAATTCCTTGATGTCTGCAACATTCTGGCGAAACCTCCCAGCGGAGGGCATTGGCGTCAGTTCGGTTGCTGCCTAAATGAAACTGGTGACACCTTACTATACACGTTTCTGTCCATGCTTATCCAAGGAGGTGGAAAAATTGTTGAGAATGGCAAATTTGTTCTGGATTATGAGCCTCTTGGCCAAGCCGTTACGACAATACAAAGCGTTATTGGGGCTGAATCCATTATTCAGATTAGAGAGTCCATGGAAGAAGCAATACAAATGAATTTTCCCCGTTCGGCAATGTATATTGTTGACACATCTGATGTTGGTCATATCCTGGCTCTTAGGGATATTGCCTTTGCGCCCTTGCCAACTTTTGTAGGCAATGAGAGGCTGACAGTTGCGCATCGTAAGCTTTATTTTGTGGTGAGACACAGTTCTCAAGCTCAGGAATACGCCTCATGGCGCCGAATAATGTGGCTCACTCGGATGGAGCGGAGCTTCCCCCGGCAATGGGGTTCATATCCAGTCCCGCTCGCGTCTTCGTATCCAGTAGGCACACTTCCTGGAACAGACCTTTCAACTCCAAGGCAGATCTATGGGGTCGTGGCTGCGGCCGTTGACCTTGGGTTTGCGCCAAAGCGTCGTGAAGCAATGGCCTCATTCTGGCGGTATCTGGCCCCAGTTCTTGAATTGGACAATGTCACAGAGCGTCATTTATCCGTTGCAATATCCACTGCAAATCAAGAAATTGAGCGGGCTGAAATCCCAGGAACGAAGATTGTATCCGATAGATGAAATAGTCATCTGATATCTGATACGTTCACGACCGGTGGAACGTTCAACCTATGAGTCAGGCCAAGGCGCAGACGATTCTAATAATTCTGATCGTGGTTGGAATTGCCCAAACCACGGCTGCGGTGTTCTATGTGGGCATGGCGTGGTGGTCGGAGACGGTGCCGGAGATGTTGTGGCGGAGCGTGCAATTCAATGGCGCCTTCCCTGGCGCCGTTGCTGATGCTGCTATTCTCCCGGCGGCCTGGGGCGAGAATTGTCATTCTATATATCACGGTGCTCAGCATGATTGGCTTCGCCAGTTGGATATATGCTGACCTCATTGTGCTGCACCCTGATCGGAAAGGATTTTTCTTCATTGCGGTGAACATTTATCAGTGGTTCTTTGCGATGTTAGGGGTGCTGCTGTACGCGATGGCGGGCCTTCCTCAGAGTTGGAGGCGATGGGTTATGTACGGATATGACCCAATGGCGCACTGGAAAAATTTGCGCTAATCCTGGAGCCCGGACAGCCTTTTCAGCAAAGGTATTAGGCACACCGCCGCAGACGTATCTCCGATTTGCGATGGGAGTTCCCCCTCCGCCAAAACTCCCATTGCAAATGGGAACTACGTAACTCGCACTCAGGGCTTTTGTCTCCTGGCGCCCCGTATGATACGATTCATTTTCTTACCTGATTAGTGGTTACGATGCGTTGGTTCCCTCGTGTCAAAGGAAGCGTCAATGATTTCCAGAATCTGGTTTTTGTGTCTGTTTGCCGCGCTTGTCCCACTAAGTTGGCTGGCCAGCGCGCAGGAAACGCCCGTTGCCGCGAGTCCCGCGGTCGAAGCGGCGGGTCTGCCGCTGGATCTGCGGGCGCGCGTCGAGGAGGCGGTCCAGCAGGTGAAGCAGTCGCTGGTGCGGATTCACGTGGTGGAGACGTACTACAGCGAAGGCCGCGAG
This sequence comes from Candidatus Hydrogenedentota bacterium, assembly GCA_016182645.1. Taxonomy (GTDB): domain Bacteria; phylum Hydrogenedentota; class Hydrogenedentia; order Hydrogenedentales; family JACPGD01; genus JACPGD01. Next base: position 2,135 of record JACPGD010000556.1, read on the forward strand.
ATGAAGTACGAGGCCTCGGGCAGCGGGGTGGTGATCACGCCGCAGGGGCACGTCATCACGAACCACCACGTCGCCGGCCATGCGAAGCAGTTGAAGTGTGTCTTCTCCGATAAGAGAGAGGTCGAGGCGGATCTTGTCGCCGGCGATCCGTTGACGGATATCGCCATTATCAAGCTTCACAATCCGGAAGCGATAGAGTTTCCCGTGGTCGAGTTTGGCGATTCGTCGCAGGTGCAGGTGGGGGATCTGGTGCTGGCGATGGGCAGCCCGCTGGCGCTCTCGCAATCGGTCACGCTGGGCATTGTTAGCAACACGGAAATGATCATGCCGGAGTTTATCCGGCGTTTCGGCGGCATGACGCAGGATGGGGAAGACGTGGGCAGCCTGGTGCGCTGGATTGGCCATGATGCCGCCATTTTCCCCGGCAACAGCGGCGGCCCGCTGGTCAGCCTGGATGGAAAGATCGTCGGCATCAACGAACTGGGCATGGGCCTCGGCGGCGCGATTCCGGGCAATCTGGCGAAAGAAGTGGCGGATGAAATCATCGAGAAGGGGAAGGTGCCGCGGGCCTGGCTGGGCATCGACGTGCAACCGCGCCTGAAACATGACGAAGAGAAGCGCGGGGTACTGGTGGGCGGCACCATTAAGGGATCGCCCGCGGAACAGGCTGGTGTTACTTCTGGTGACCGCATTCTTTCCGTGAGCGGAACGCCCGTTGACGTCCAGTTTGGCGAGCAACTCCCGGACTTCAACAATCTGGTCGCCAATCTTCCTATCGGCGAGGAAATCACGCTCGTTGTGGACCGCAAGGGCGAAGAAGTGACGCTCAAGGCGAAAACGGTGGAGCGCGAGGCCTTTGAGCAGAAGCAATACGAACTGAAACAGTGGGGGCTGACGGTGCGCAATTTGTCGACCATGATGGCGAAGGAGATGAAGCGCGACAACAATGAAGGGGTGATGGTGACCTCGGTGCGCACGGGTGGCCCGGCCGGCGACGCCAAACCGGTGATCAACGAGAAGGATGTCATCGTCGAGATTGGCGGGAAACCGGTAAAGAACGTGGAAGAATTGGAGAAGCTCACCGAAGAGCTGACCAAGGACGCCACGGAGCCGGTGCCGGCGTTGACAACATTCGAGCGCAAGACCGACCGATTCGTGACCGTGGTGAAGGTGGGCATCAAGGAGTTGGAAGATCCCGGCCGCGAGGTGAAGAAGGCCTGGCTGCCGGTCGAGACGCAAGTCATCACCCGCGACATCGCGGACTTGATGAAGGACCCAAATCTGAAGGGCTTCCGCGTTACCCAAGTGTACAAGGGAAGCACCGCGGAGCAAGCGGGCCTGCAGGTGGGCGACCTGATCCTCTCCGTGGACGATCAGCCCCTGACGGCGGACGCGCTCGAACACTACGAAGAGTTGAACACGCTGGTTCGGCAATATCGCCCGGATGATACGGCGACCCTGACCGTGCGGCGCGGGACCGAGGAATTGAAAGTGCCGGTCAAACTGATCCGGGCGCCGATGCTCGCACGGGAAATGAAGAAGTTCGAAGACAAAAACTTTGAATTCACCGTGCGCGACATTACGTTTTTTGACAAAGCGACCGAGCAGTGGAAAGAAGAACAGCGCGGCGTGCTGGTGGACGAGGTGAAGCCGGGCGGCTGGGCGGCGCTGGGACAGCTTTCCACGGGCGATCTGATTCTGAGCATCAATGGCGAGAACGTCGAAACCGTGGAAGCCGTCGAGACGATCATGAAGCGGATGGCCGAGGGAAAGCCGAAAGTGGTCGTCCTGAAAACCCTGCGCGGCATTCACACATACTACGTTGAACTGGAACCGAAATGGGAAACCGCATAAAGGAAGAACCGATGAAGCACTTTTCGCGCAGAACATGCCTGCTGTGGGTGGCTGCCTTCGCGTGCCTTGCGGCCCGCGCCTGGGCCGGCGAAGTCGAGGACCAGGGCCGCGCCGTCTTTGACAAGTATAAACACACGGTGGTGACCGTGCAGCTAGTGGTGAAGCAGAAGTTCTCGATGGAAGGCATGCCCTCGCAGGAAGAGGAATCGAAGGCCGAGGTGACGGGCACCGTCATTTCGCCCGAGGGCCTCACCGTCGTCGCGCTGTCGTCCACCGATCCCACCAGTATTTACAAGAACATGATGGGGGGACAGGGCGAGGACTTCCAGATGACGAGCGAGGTGAGCGATGTACGCATCCTCCTGCACGACGGAAAGGAAGTGCGCTCCCAGATCGTGTTGCGCGACGTCGACCTCGACCTGGCCTTTGTGCGGCCTGTGGACAAACCAGAAACTCCTTTCGAGTTTGTGAATCTCGAGGAAACCGCCGAACCCCAACTGCTGGATATCCTGGTCACGCTGAACCGCCTGAACAAGGTCGCCAACCGGGTGTACTCGGCCTCCTTCGAGCGCGTAAACGCCATCGTGGAGCGCCCGCGCAAGTTCTACATCCCCGGCGATGACATCACCACCACCGAGCAGGGATCGCCAGCCTTCACGCTCGACGGCAAGGTGGTCGGTGTGTTTGTCATCCGGTCCATTCGCGATACCGGCGGCGGGGGCAGCGGCATGTTTGGCCGCGGCAACGAGAATGTTTCTGCCATTATTCTACCGTCGGCAGACGTGAAGGAAGGGGCCGCGCAGGTGCCGGCCTTCGGCGAAGCGCCCGTGGAACCGCCCGCGGAGGAGCCGGCCCCTGAGACGGCCACGCCCGAAGAAGCCGCCCCAGAAGAGACCGTCCCGGAGACGGAAGCAGGGACAGCCTAAGCCACAACGTGTAGCGTAGTAGTCGCGCGCTCGCCGAGCGCGGGACTGGCGATGCGCTTGATCCCTGGGTTTGAGGCGGGCCTAAGTCGCGCGCTCGGCGAGCGCGACTACTGGGTGGTGTGTGCAAACAGGAGTTGGCCAGATGACGGACCCCGTTTCGCTCGCCGGCAAGACTGCCTTGGTGACGGGCGGCGCGAAGCGCATTGGGGCCGCAACTTGCCTCGCGCTTGCCAAGGCCGGATCCAACGTAGTGGTTCATTACCGCCATTCAGCCGAGGAAGCGAAGACTCTTCGTGGCCGCCTGGAAACCGCCGGGGTGAGCGCTTGGACGGCACAGGCGGACCTGGCGGAATCCGGCGGTGCGGACAGGGCCTGGGAGGCGGCGCTTAGGCAAGCGGGACACATTGATTTCTTGGTCAATAGTGCGAGCATTTTCCCCACGCAGACGCTTACGGAAATGACTCCGGAAGACGTTCACCGGAACCTTGACGTGAATGCGCTGGCCCCGATGCTGCTGTGCCGTCGCTTTGCCGAACAAAAACGTGAAGGCGCCATCGTCAATCTTCTGGATACGCGCGCGTTCGACTACGACCGGAACCACGTGCCGTATCACTTGAGCAAACGCATGTTGTTTACGTTGACCCGCATCATGGCCGTGGAGTATGCCCCCAGCGTGCGCGTGAATGCGGTCGCGCCCGGCCTGATCCTGCCGCCGGAAGGCAAAGACCAGGCCTACCTGGAGCAGCTCCGGGAGACCAATCCCCTGCACCGGATCGGCAGCCCGGAGGACGTGGCCGAAGCCGTACTGTTCCTGCTGCGCAGCAGTTTCATGACGGGGCAGGTGCTGTTAGTTGATGGCGGGCGCCACCTGCATGGGAGTATGTATGGCTGAGCCATTGGACAAGATCTATATCCGGGATTTGCAGACCCGATGTGTCGTGGGCATCTTTCCCCATGAACGCGAGGCCCTGCAGGATGTGCTGATCAATGTCACGTTGCATGTGGATTTGAAGCCCGCGGCAGGGACGGACAACATAGCGGACACCGTCGATTACAAGGGTCTGAAGAACCAGATTCTGGAATGTGTGGAACAGTCGAAATTCTTTCTCATCGAAGCACTGGCGGAGGCGGTGGCTGGCGTGTGCCTGAAGCCGCCGCGCGTGCGGCGCGTCACCGTGACCGTGGACAAGCCGGGCGCGCTGCGCTTTGCCCGCAGTGTGGCTGTGGAGATCGAACGTGAGCGGGACGCCACGAGTTGAGGGCCCGCGGGCCGCGCCGGTTTTCATCGGACTCGGCTCGAATATTGAGCCGGAGAAAAACATCGAACTGGCGCTGCTGGCCTTGCGCCGACAGGTGCAGTTGACGGCATTGTCCACGTTTTACGAGACCGAGCCCATCGATCGCCCCGGTCAGGCGCCTTACGTCAACGGCGTGGCCGCCGCGGCCACCTTCAGCGGGCCGCGCCCCTTGAAGTTTGCCGTGCTCCGGCCCATCGAAGAGGCCCAGGGACGCGTGCGGACCGAGGATCGCTACGCGCCGCGCACGATCGACCTGGACATTTTGCTGTATGATGATTGGGTGCTCCACGAGGATGGCCTCGTCCTCCCTGATCCCGATTTGAGTAAACGGCCGTTCCTGGCGAAATGCGTCCAGGAACTACGGCCAGGATTGTGCCTGCCGGGCACGGGGCAGCCGCTCGAAGGTATCGCCCGGCAGACGACGGGCCGGTTGACGCCGCTCACCGCCCTGACCCAACGACTGCGGGAGATGTTAGATCTATGAATGAACAACGGGTTGCCGAACTGATACGCGAATTGTTGAAGGAAGTGGGGGAGGACCCCGACCGCGAAGGACTGCGCCTGACGCCAGGCCGGGTGGCGAATGCCTGGGCCTTTCTTACCTCCGGCTACCGGCAGGACATCAATGACATCGTCAACAATGCGATCTTCCAGGCGGAATCCAACAACATGATCATCTCGCGCGATATTGAGGTCTACAGCCTGTGCGAGCACCACATGTTGCCCTTCTTCGGGCGCTGCCACATCGGCTATATCGCGCGTGAGAAGGTGATCGGACTGAGCAAGATGGCGCGGATCGTGGATTACTACGCCCGGCGGCTTCAGATTCAAGAGCGCCTCACGGCCCAGATCGCCGAAGAGTTGATGAACGCGACCCAGGCCGAAGGGGTGGGGGTCGTCATGGAATGCCGCCATCTCTGCAGCATGATGCGCGGCGTCGAGAAGCAAAACAGCGTCATGACAACCTCGTCCGTTCTCGGGAGTTTTCACGACGAACAAGTGACCCGGCAGGAGTTTTTGGCGCTCATCAACAGGGACGTGCGCTATTAACTTCAATGACGGCGCAGGTGCCCTTCCTGATCAATCATGGCTTCAACGGTAGTTGCCACACTTGGCCTCCCTATGCTCCTGCGCGGGATTCTGAGCAGCCATCATTTGAGGACTTGACGAAAACCAATCAACAATGATTGTTGACAAAAATGCGATATTCGCATAAAATAGAGCTGAAGATGTGGGATTAATAGGGCTTGCGGGGCTGCTCGCGTGCCCTTCCCGGGTCACCGGGTGGAGGTTATGGAACGCAATGCCCCACAGCAGGCGTCAGAAGTTCCGCCGGAGCCGCGCCGAACGAATTTACGGCTTCGCGAGGCACTCGATCTTTTCCTGTCCGGCCAGTATGAGAAGGTGACTGATCGTGAGTTGGGTCTGCTGCGGGATACCCTTGACCAACTCCTGGCGCTGGAAGATCCCGCGCCCAACCACCTCCGCCTGAAAGATCTTATCGAACAGGTCCTCGCCAACCACGAGGTCCTGCAGACGGCGGAGGCCGCAGTGCGTACGGAGGAAGCGGCCGCGGCGCCGGCAGCAGAGGACCGGCTGGCGGTGGCGGCAGTACTCGCGCAAGCGCGAAAAGAGCAGGTGCGCGACCTCGACGATATTCCTGTCTCCTTGAGTTGCCTGGTCTTTCGCCACAAAGGGACCCTGGTCATCGAGGGCGACGTGCCGGATAATTTGTTGGTGGAGGCGCGCGGCGGTCTGCGCGTTGAAGGGTTTCTCTTCGGCCATGCCTTGGCGGGCGGCAAGATCCAGGTCCGGGAGAACATCCAGGGGGGATGGGTTGTATCGCGCCGGGGCGACGTGCAGGCGGGGCGGGTGCTGGCGGGCTCCCGGGTGATAGCGCCGCGCGGGGCCGTGCGCGCGGACCAGATACAGAATGCGGCGATGGTCTTCGCTGCGGACATTGCAGTGAGCGACAATCTGCTGGGCGGGGCCGTCTATTGCCGATCCCTAAAAGTTGGCGGCGCGATTGTTTCGGCGAAGCTGCAGGTCTTGCGGGAAGTGACAGCGGGCGCCATCGAATCACAAGGGGGCGACTCGACGGTGATCGTGTTTCCGTCGGTCATCACGTCCCAAGTTTATGGTCAGCCGCTGGACGACGCCCTGCTCATCTCGCTGGCGACGGTGAGCCGGCAGCGGTACCGCACGGAAGTGTGGCGGCAATTGACGGGATTGACGCGGCGGCACGTGCGGCGCCTGCATCAACTTGCGCTGTTCGCGCTTTCTCCCGCGGGAGTGTCCGACAAGGCCGCTTTGACTGCCCTGCACGATGGGGCCGCGCTCTCCTATTACGGGGCGGTCCTGCTGGCAGGGGCCGATGCGCTGCAACGGGTGGTTCACGAGGCCGTGGCGCTGGGGGCCGACGTGCAGGTGCCGATCATCAACGCGGGGGTCGAGGAGTCGTGCCTGATTGGGCGGCTGGTCGAAAAAGAACTCGAACAAATAGGGAAGACGCTGGCGGACACGGTGCAAAACCGGCTGGTCAGCGAGTGCCGGCATTTGACGAACAGCGCGCGCAAACTGCGCGAGACGGCCATCGTCAAGGGGCCACTGGACAAGGTCACGGGGGCGATTGATCGGCGGCTACGGGAATTACAGAGTGTGTTGGCCGCCACGGAGGCCGATATGGCGCGGCGGGAGCCCACCCTGGCCGGGGCGCTTGGGCAGAAGCTGATCCAGGAGGAAGACCTGGAACTGCTGGCCGCCGAAGTCTTCACGCGGGCGGAGATGGGCGCGGCCGACACCAATACGCAGCCCGTGCTTCAAGATGCGCTGTTTCAGCAAATCCGTGTCAGCGCGGCGCGGCACCTCAAGCACATGGAACAGTGGGAGGAAGCGATTCGGACCAGCCCCGACCCCGAAAAAGCACATGAGTCGCCAGGGGGAGCGGGGATTGCGCTCTATCCTCCGCTGACCGAAACCGCGCGCCGGGCCGCGGCCGGGCGTTTTTCGGCCGGCACCACCCTGACGTTGCACACGCTTGTTTCGCAGGGGGACGGCCAGGATTCGTCCGGAGGTTACAGCTTGCGCCTCCGGGAAACGCTGGAGACGCCGGCGGCGTTCGTCATCGAAAACGGGCGCTTTCGCCAGACCCCCTGGACGCCATAATCAATGAATCCACCGCCGCTCGTTCCTTCGCCCCACGCTTCCCATCATTCCCCCTCATCCCAGTCCTCCTTTGACGTGATCGTCCTGGGGTTGGGCGCCATGGGCAGCGCGGCCGCCTGGGCCGCTGCGCGCCGGGGCGCAAAGGTGTGTGCGATTGAGCAATACGGCGTGGCCCATGCCCTGGGCAGTTCGCATGGCGACGTGCGCATCATCCGAAAAGCTTACTTCGAACATCCGGACTATGTCCCGCTGCTCCATGAGGCTTACACACGATGGCGCGTATTGGAAGCGGAAGCCGGTTTCCCGCTGCAAGTCACGTCAGGGTTGCTGGCCTGTGGACCGGGCGGTTCCGAGACGATCCGCGGCTTGAAAGCATGCTACGCCCAGCACGAACTCCCGCACGAGCGTCTGCCGAACGCGAGCTTGCGTGAACGCTTCCCTTTTTTCTCTTTCCCCAGCCAGCACGAAGGGTTTCTGGATCCGGCTGGCGGCTACCTCTTTGCGGAAAAGTGCGTCGAGCAGTTTGTGCGGCAGGCCCAGATCCTGGGGGCGGACATTCGCCTGAATGAAACTGTCCGCGAGTGGCGCGCGGACCGTGGGCAGGTCGAGGTGGTGACAGATACGTTGACCGTGCGCGGCGGCACGCTAGTGCTCGCGGGCGGCCCGTGGTCGAACGAGGCACTATTGCGGACGAATCTCCCGTTGCAGGTGGTGCGGAAGGTCCAGTTGTGGTACCGCTTTCCAGGCATGGAAACCTGTGTCCCTCCGGAGGTGCCCGCTTTTTATTTTGATTTGCCCTACGGCGCCATCTACGGGTTTCCTGTCTATGGGCCGGATGGCATGAAGGTGGCCTGTCACACGGGCGGAGAACCGGTGGCCGGGCCGGAAAGTGTCTGCCGGGAATTACGCGCGGCCGACGAAGGGCCCCTGCTGCACTTCTTTCGGGACGTGTTCCCCGGCGTCACGTTCCGCCGCAGCCGGTACAGCGTGTGCATGTATACCAATACGCCGGACGGGAACTTTGTGCTGGATCTCCACCCAGAGCAGGAGCGTGTCTGCCTGGCCGCGGGATTCTCCGGGCATGGCTTCAAGTTTGCCCCGGTGGTGGGGGAAATTATGGCGGATTTGGCTCTCGAGGGGAAAACAGTGCATCCTATTGACTTCTTGCGCGCGGAGAGGTTCCTGGGCGAAACGCTCAAACCAGGGGAATGAGGGAGGAATTGGCCATGAAGTCGTTATCGGTTGTGCTTGTTCTGACGGTGCTGATGGCAGTCCCGCTGCATGCGGAGGACGTCTTGCCCGGAACGAAGCAGGTGACGGTCTTTTTCGAGAAGGACCGATTCGCGGGGTGGCCCGCCAACAACGGCATCTGGAATTGGGGCGACGAAATCGTTGTGGGGTTCACCCTGGGTTGGTACAAGAACTCAGGCGGAGGACATCCGATTGATCGAGACCGGCCGAGTGCGCCGCGCCTTGCACGGAGTCTGGATGGTGGCGAAACCTGGGTGATCGAAACGCCGAGCTATCTTGATGAGAATGGGAACGAGAAGGAAGCGATCGAATCGCCGGGGGGAATCGACTTCACGCACCCGGATTTCGCCCTGCTGCTCCGCATGGCGGGCAGCAACGAAGGGTATTCGCGATTCTACTTTTCGTACGACCGCTGCAAGAATTGGCAGGGGCCCTACGCGCTACCCACGTTTGACAGGAAGGGCATCTTCGCGCGGAACGACTACATCGTCAACGGCAAAGACGATTGCCTGATTTTCATCACAGCCGCGGAGGACGTGGGCGGCGAGGGCTGGCCGCTGTGCGCCCGCACGACCGACGGCGGCAAGACGTGGCAGTTTCAGGGTTGGATTGGAAAACAGCCGGCGCAGCATGGCTATTCGATCATGCCCAGCACGGTCCGCGTGGACGAAAATTCACTGCTGAGCATTATCCGCCGCCGTTCGGATGTCGATAATCCCACGACGTGGTGGATTGAGGCGTATCTCTCACCCGACAACGGCCACAAGTGGTACATGCTTGATCAACCGTACGTCAACAACGCGGGGAATCCGGCGAGCATGATTACGCTGAAGGATGGGCGGATTGCGCTCACCTATGGTTATCGATTGCCGGCCTATGGCGTGCGCGCCATGATCAGCGCCGACAAGGGCCAGACCTGGAGCCCGGAGGTCGTGCTGCGCGGTGATGGGGGAGAGTGGGACCTGGGATATCCACGTACTGCCCAACGCGCCGACGGCAAGTGCGTCACGGCCTATTACTTCAACGCCGCCGGCCGCAACGAGCGCTCCATCGAGTGCAGTATCTGGGACCCGAACGCCGTGCCCATGTCCAAGTAGCCCGATCGTGCTTGGTACACTGTTGCCGCAGCTCCCATTGCAGATTGCAAATGGGAGCTACAAACGCGTGGATTCAGCCAACACGTGGTTTATAATGAATGCATCGTTCGGACGGTCGTCTAAGTACACCAAACGCTGGAGGAGCCTCTCATGAAACGAGTACCCCTTGCCTTCTTGATTGCCGCCCTGCTCATCGTGGGCGGCTGTGTACTTAGGACAGAACACAAAATCGAGGCCCACATCACCCTGGACATCCGCCATATCGAAGAGCAGGCGGAGGCGACCCTGGACTACATCGAGGGCAAGACGGACACCGTCCCCGACTTGGAACTGCCCGCCGCGGCCGCACCGACGTCCTGGCTGCGGAACACGCTGGACGCCTTGGCGCCTGTACAGGTGGCCTATGCCGCGGAGCTGAAGGCGGAATCACCCTTGGTCAAGCAGATTCTGGATAGCCTCCGCGCCCGGCACGCCCAGGTGGACGCCATGAAGAAGCAGGGGTGCTTCGGCGAGAACAACCGCGGCTACGTCGAACTCCGCGAATGTGATGCGCTCAAAGAAACCGACAAGAAGAACGAAGCGCAGAAACTGTTGTCTGAGGAGAACAAAGACCGCAAAGCCCTCTATAACGAGATTGCCCGTCTCAATAAAGAGGAGGGTGTCTCGGTCAGCATGGTCGAATCCATCTATGCCATGGAGCGCCTCCAGCGCGCGGCCACCGGCGAAGCCGTCCA
>JACPGD010000557.1 GCA_016182645.1 Candidatus Hydrogenedentota bacterium
GCTCGCGAGTACGCTCGCCCCCCGATTTGGCCTATTCGTGCAAAATTGCTTCACACGCGGGTGAGCCAGGTTCGCACCAAGTGTCGCCCTTCATGTCCTTGGGCGCCTGAAACTCGGCACTGACTTGCCCTTGAATACCAATACGCTTGAGGCCGTTGAGGGCGGCGATCTTGTAGGCCTCGGCGAGGGTAGGGTAGTTGAAGACGGTGTCCACAAAATAACTGATAGAGCCTTGGTGCGCGAGGACGGCCTGGCCGATGTGGACGAGTTCGGAAGCGCCGTCGCCGATAATGTGGACGCCGAGCAGACGACCCGTCTTCTGGTGAAAGACCAGCTTCAGAATTCCGGACTCGTCGCCGAGAATCTGCCCGCGGGCGACTTCGCGATAGCGGGCAATTCCAATCTCGTAAGGAATACCCGCTTCGCTGAGCTCCTGCTCCGTTTTCCCCACCATGGAGATCTCGGGGATGGTGTAGATGCCGTAGGGAAGCAGGGTGCTGTCGGTGAAGAAGGGCAGGCCAAAGGCATGGCAGGCGGCCTGGCGTCCCTGTTCCATGGACGTCGAGGCCAGGGCGGGGAAGCCGATGATATCGCCGGCGGCATAAATGTGCGGGGCCGAGGTTTGCAGGTTCTCATTGACCTCGATGAGCCCACGGCCCTTGAGCTGGACACCCGCGGCTCCGAGGTTTAATTCTTCCGTCGCCCCGGTCCGGCCCGACGCAAACATCAACATGTCGGTTTTGATTTCGCGGCCGTTTTCGAGGACGGTCATGACCCGCCCGCCTTCCTCGCGAACCTCCTTGAAGTCCTTGCCCATGTACATGGTGATGCGCTCCGAGCGCATGAGGTAGGTGAGCGCCTCGTTGATTTCGTGATCGACGAAGCGGAACAACTCGAGGCGGCGGTCGAGGAGGCGCACGTCGGTGCCGATGGCCGAGAACATGCAGGCGTACTCGGTGCCCACCACGCCGCCACCGACGATCAGCATGGTCTTCGGCAGTTGCTCCATGTCAAAACCCGGCGTGAAGATGGTGTCGGTATCGATAATGGTGCGGCCGTTGAAGGGGACGCGCTCCGCGCGGTAGGGCCGGGTGCCCGTGGCGATGATGATCTTGCTGGCCTCGAAGCGCCTCGGCTCGCCCGCGCCGTTATGTACCGCGACGCAGTTCGGCGTCTCAAAGCTGCCCGTTCCGTACACAATGTCGACTCCAGTACGCATCAGGCGGTCGCGCGCGACTTCCACCTCGTGCTGGACCACGTGCTCGATCCGGTGGCGGAGATCGCTGAAGGTGACGTCGCGCTTGACCATGTAGCTGCGGCCATAGACACTGCGCTGGCGCAGTCCCGAGAAATAGAGGATGGCCTCGCGCAGGGTCTTGCTGGGGATCGTGCCGGTATTCGTGCACACCCCGCCCACCACCTGCTTCTTTTCGACCAAGACCACGCGCTTGCCCAGTTTCACGCCTTGAATGGCGGCGCGCTGGCCCGCGGGGCCCGACCCAATGACCAGGAGATCGACTTGCTTCATTCCGCCTACTCCCGTGTTGCAGGGGCGCAGGCCTCCCTTCCGCACCCTGACCACAGACGCCTCGATATCGCCACTGCCGGGAGACAACATACCATATTTCCAAGCATTCGTGTTCGGTTAAGGCCGGACATTAGGTGGTTTTGTCCAATCTTCAACGTAGAATTGAGGATTGCGCGAACGGTTCTGGATTCCCGCCTTCGCGGGAATCCAGAACCGCGGGTGCGCGACAGCCTGGGTGGACTCAAATCAGAGGAGTTCTGTACCATGAAGCGGCGCAAGTGGGGGTGGTTTGTTTTCCGTCTAGAATCATCCGCCGCGTTTCCGGCAAAGTCCTTAACATGGGAGTTCAGGCAGCTCGATGAAGCTTTATGAAGTCAAGACATACCCATCGAAGGTGGAGTTGCCCCGTGAGGAGCAACTGGCTTGGAAGATCGCGGAGGTGGCTTCGCGGAAGGCGCCGGTAGATAATGCCTGCCACGAGATGGTGATCAACCGCATCATCGACAACGCCGCGGTGGCCATCGGCGCGATCAATCGCGAGCCGGTGGCGAACGCGCGCAGCCAAGCGCTCGCCCATCCAAGGCCGGGGGGCGCCGCGGTCTTTGGACTGCCCTATGACATGACCTTCGCGGCGGAATGGGCGGCGTGGGCGAACGGGACCGCGGTGCGGGAATTGGACATGCACGATACGTTCCTGGCGGCGGACTATTCGCATCCAGGCGATAATATCCCCCCCATCCTGGCGGTGGCGCAACAATGTGGACAGAATCAGGGGCTGAGCGGCGCGGACCTGGTGCGTGGCATCCTGGTGGGCTACGAAGTCCAGATCAATCTGGTGAAATCCATTTGCCTGCACGAGTTTAAGAAGGACCACATCGCGCACCTGGCGCCCGCGCAGGCAGCGGGCATTGGCGCGCTCCTGGGACTGGATACAGAGACGATTTATCAGGCGGTGCAGCACGCGGTGCACGTGTCCTTCACGACCCGGCAGTCGCGCAAGGGCGAGATTTCGAGTTGGAAAGCGAACGCGCCTGCGCATGCCGGCAAGATCGCCGTCGAGGCGGTGGATCGCGCGATGCGCGGCGAAAAGAGCCCCTCGCCGATTTATGAAGGCGAAGATTCCGTGCTCGCATGGATGCTGGCCGGGGCGGAGCGCGTCTATTACATCCCCTTCCCGGACGCGGGCGAACCGCTGCGGGCCATCCTCGAGTCCTACCCGAAAGAACACTCGGCGGAATACCAGAGCCAGGCCCTGATAGATCTGGCCTTCAAGATGCGCAACCGGATTGCTAGTCTTGATGACATCGCGGAGATCGTTGTCCACACGAGTCATCATACTCATACCGTCATTGGCACTGGGTCGAACGACCCCCAGAAGCTCGACCCGAAGGCCAGCCGCGAAACGCTCGATCACAGCATCATGTACATCTTTGCGGTCGCCCTGCAGGACGGGGTGTGGCACCATGTGGCCAGTTATGCGCCGGAACGGGCCAGCCGGCCCGATACCGTGAACCTGTGGCGCAAGATTCGCACGGTCGAAGACGCCGACTGGACAGACCGCTACCACGCGAGCGATCCCAATGAAAAGGCCTTCGGCGGGCGGGTCGAGATTATCTTTAAGGACGGGGAGAAGCTGGTGGATGAAATGGCCGTCGCAAACGCCCACTCGCTGGGCGCGCGCCCGTGGCAGCGCCCCGACTATATCCGCAAATTCGAGACGTTAACTGAGGGCGTCATTCTTCAGGAAGAAGGCCAGCGCTTCCTTGATACGGTGCAACGCCTCTCGGACCTCGAAGCGTCAGACTTGCTGCAACTCAATGTGCAGGTTGAACTCGAGCGCCTTTCCTGCGCCAAACGCGACAACCGCGGCATCTTCTAGCCTGCTTGCTTGCGCTGTTCGAGAGGAGGTACCGGCCGGACAGGAGGACCGGCATACTGACTCAGGGGACGATAGAGACGATTATTTCGCGCCTGCTCGATGAAATGGGCGCTCCAGCCGGCGATGCGGGCGGCCACGAACAAGGGGGTGTAGAGATCGATGGGCAGGCCCAGTAGGTAGTAGGTCAGGCCACAGGGGTAGTCTACGTTGGGAAAGATCTTCTTCTCGTTGACCATGGGCTCTTTGATGGCGTCATAGATTTCCATCCAGCGTTGCTGCCCTTTCTGGGCGGCGAGTTGCCGCAATTTGCGCTCCAGGACATCCGCCCGGTGGTCGCCGTGCTTATAGACACGATGACCGAAGCCCATAACCTTCTCCTTACGGGCGAGCGCCTCCCGGATCCACTGCCGGGCCTCCTCCCCACTCTTGAATTTGAGGAGCATTTCCATGGCGGCCTCGTTGGCGCCACCGTGCAGGGGACCTTTCAGTGCTCCGATGGCGCCGACAACGGCGGAAGTCAGATCCGACAGGGTCGAACAGATGACGCGGCAGGCAAAAGTGCTTGCATTAAACTCATGTTCAGCATAGAGAACAAGCGTGAGATCAATCAGATCCGCCGAGAGCTGATCGGGCGCTTCCCCGTGGCATTGATAGAGTATCTGGGCGGCGTGATCCAACCCTTCCTTCGGTGGAATCGGTTCGAGGCCGTTCATCAGCCGAAAACGGGCGGCAATGATGGCGGCTATTTGGGAGGTCAGCCACAGGGCGCGCTGGCCGTTGGCGGCTTCGTCTTTCCCGCGAATGGGGTCCCAGTGCGCGGCATACGAGACAGCACTGCGGAGCACATCCATCATCGAGACCGACTTGGGAATGGGGCGGAGCATCTGGACTACCGGCTCCGCAAGGGGCCGAAACTTGAAGAGCGTGCTCTTGATACCGGCCAATTGGTCGCGATCCGGCAGTGTCTCATACAGGAGCAGATGGAGCACTTCCTCAAAGGAGGCGTTTTCCGCCAAATCCTGGATGGTATAGCCTCGGTAGAGCAGCCGGCCCTGATCGACACAGGCCACGGCCGTCTCCCCAGCAATCACCCCCTCCAAGCCCGGACTGAAAGACTCCGGCATCGTTAGTACCTCCATTGGACAGACCGACTGGGACGCCATGCTCCAGTCACCTAAGAGATTGCCAGTCAAGGCGTTGGTGTGTCAAGTTTTAGACGAAAAACTGATGCCCAAAATACACAATAGAATTGTCTCACTTTGACAGAATGCGAATTACCGGGTAAAATGAATCTACGAAAAAGGGGAAGGCAGTGCATGAGACGACCGGTGAGGGTCTCCGTATGCACGAGCGCTTTAACGACAGCAGCAGGGCTGTGTCGTACGTGGTGTCTGGTTTGCGCGTGGATTTTCCGGGGCGAAACCTGGAGATCGTGTTTGAACGCCGGGGCCAGACGCATCTCTATACCTCTGACATGACCCATGTGACGCGCATCCTGCTGGAATGCTGCCAGCGCTTCCCCTTGGCGAGCGTGTATTACGAGCCCCAAGACCCCGACGGCAATGTCGCCGAAATCCATTGTCATTGCTTGGGCGAAAAGCAGGCCGCCTGCTGCCGGTCCGGTTTCCCCAGGAGCCGGGTGATGATCAGCTTGGCCAAAATACCAGAACTGGCCACTGAGACCCCTGTTGGCGCCGGCGAAGCCACACAATAGGGAAGGAGGGGGGAAGCGGGGATGCTTATCTTGAAAGGATCCCCTTCAGGGCGGTGACCAATGCCGAGCATTCGTCGCCGGTTCCGACCGTAATGCGCAGGGCATTTTCCAGGCGGCGAGCGCTGAAGTAGCGCACGAGGATGCGGCGGGCCGCCAATTGTTGGTAGAGCTCGCGGGCAGTGGGGACGCCTTTCCAATGAGCGAGCAGGAAGTTGCTCTGCGACTCAGGAACGTCAAACCCCAAGGCCAAGAGTTTATTCCGGAGTCCTTCCCGGCTGTAGCGCACTTTGGCCACGCGCGCGAGCATATCGTCGTAGTCGTCCATGGCGGCGCAGCCGACGGCCTGGCTGAACACGTCCATATTGTAGGAATCCTTTATCTTCAAAAACTCGTTGATGAGTTCAGGCTGGGCCACGGCCACACCGATGCGGGCGCCCGCGAGACTGAAGGATTTCGAGAACGTTCGCATGACGATCACATTCTCGAAACGCGTCGGGAAGTCCATGCAGTTGTCGTCGGCGAAATCGGTATAGGCTTCGTCGAGTACAACGATGCCCTTGAAACCTTCGCAGAAGCGCGCCACTTCCTCACGCGGGACGGCCACGCCGCTCGGCGCATTTGGGCGGGTGAGAAAGCACAGGCGGGCGGGAGTGCGAAAGAACTCCTCGGTAAGCTGGAAGTGATTGTCGAGATCGACGTACTTGAGCGAGGCGCCATGCAGTTGGCAGAGGACTTCGTAGAGCGAGTACGTGGGATAGGTCGCGAGCACGGTGTCGCCGGGATCGACAAAGCCGCGCAGCGCCATGGCCAGCAACTCGTCCATGCCGTTGCCCACCACCACCCAGTCCGCGCCAGGATATCCGTAGCGCGCGGCGCACAGCTCGCGAAAGCGTACGGCGAGCGGGTCCGGATACTTGCGCAGCGCATCCGGGCCTAGCGCATGCACGGCCTCGAGCACGCGGGGTGAAGGTGGGTAGGGGTTTTCGTTCGTGTTCAGTTTGATGACGCCCGGGTCTTTGGGTTGTTCCCCCGGCGTATAGCCCTCGACCTCTCTTAGCAGTGCGCGCGCGTAGTTCATTGGCGCACCTCGATACTCCGTGCGTGCGCCTGGAGTTGTTCCGCCTGGGCAAAAGCGCTTATGTCTTCGCTCTCCTGTTTCAAGCGGTCTCGTGTGTAGTACAGAATGCTCGTAACTTTGCGGAAATCCTCGGTGGTGAGCGGCGAACTGAAGCGCGCCCGGCGCCCCGTGGGGAGGATGTGGTTTGGCCCGGCGAAATAGTCCCCCACGGCCACAGGTGTCATATCGCCCAGCATCATGGCCCCCGCATTCTCAATTTTTTCTGCCACCCGCCGCGGATACTCGACCTGGACGCTGAGGTGCTCGGGGGCGATCAGATTGGTCAGCGCAATGGCCTCGGGCATGTCGCGCGTGATAATAATGCGCCCTTGGTCTTCGAGTGAACGCACGATGATGGCGGCCCTCGGCAATTGCCGGACTTCGTCCGCAAGGCGGCGCTGGACTTGCTCCACCAAGGGGGCGGAAGGCGTGATCAGCACGCACATGGCCTCTTCATCGTGTTCCGCCTGCGCCAGAAGCTCGGCCGCCACATAGGCCGGGTTGGCCGCAGCGTCCGCCAACACGACCACTTCCGAAGGCCCGGCTTCGCTGTCGATGTCTACCCGGCTGCGCACCAGGGCCTTTGCCGCCGTCACGAACGTGTTGCCCGGGCCGGTTATCTTGGTCACCGGCGGGACAGTCTCGGTGCCGTAAGCCAGCGCGGCAATCGCTTGAGCGCCGCCGACGCGGAAGACGCGGGTGGCGCCGGCCAGCCGGGCCGCCGCCAGTACGACCGGGTGGATGCTGCCCTGAAAAGAAGGCGGCGACACCATCACGATGTCTTTCACGCCGGCCACACGAGCCGGGACAATGTTCATCAACACGCTCGAAGGATAGTAGGCCTTACCGCCGGGAACGTAGACCCCCGCGCTCTCGATGGGCGACACGCGCTGCCCGAGCACGGTGCCGTCCTCGAACGTCTCTTCCCAGGATTCCCGCAGGTGCTTGGCGTGGAAACGACGGATATTGTCGTGGGCACGGCGCAGAATGTTAAGTAGTTGTGGATCGACCCGGCTAACGGCCTGGTCGATCTCCTCTGCACCGAGTTCAAACTGTTCGGGAGTAAGCTGGACCCCATCAAAGCGCTCCGTGAACTCGGCCAGCGCCGCATCGCCATTCTTTCGCACGGCTTCGACGATCCAGCGGGTGGCTTCGATCTTCTCCTGGAGTCCCTTGTCCGCGCCGGTGTCGGCCCCACGATTAATAATGGCGGCTTCAACCAATGCGCGTGACGCGTCACCGGTGATGGTGGAAACTACTTTGATCATACCTGGTTCCATTACGGGCACTACCCCCTCCTAGGTGGTTTTCATGCGCATTCTGAGGTCGTCGATGACGGAGTCCAGAATGGCATCGAGCAATGTGCGGGGTTCATAGCCGATGGCGGCGCGGATCTTCTTGAGGCAAGGCGCCCGGTGCCGCATATCTTCATAGCCCGGACCATAGGCCTCTCCATAGGGAACATATTTGATGGACGACTTGCTGCCTGTTCGTTCAATGATTTTGTGGGCGAGCGCCTCGATGGTGACGCGCTGGTTACTTCCAATATTGTAGACCTCGCCATTGACGTCTGAGCGAGTCATCAAGGTCAGGAGGGCGGGCACGACATCGCCGACATAGGTGAAACAGCGGGATTGCTGGCCGTCCCCGTAGACCGTCAGCGGCTCGGCGCGCAGCGCCTGCGACACCAGCGTGGGGATGACCATGCCGTATCGGCCTGTTTGCCGCGGCCCCACCGTGTTGAAGAGGCGGGCGACCACGATTGGATGGCGCTTCTCGCGCCAGTAGGCCAGGGCCAGGAATTCATCGATGGCTTTCGAGGCCGCATAACACCACCGGATCAGGTGGGTCGGGCCGATCACGCGGTCGTCGTCCTCGCTGAAAACTTCCCCGGTCCCTTTGCCGTAGACTTCGCTGGTGCTCGTGAGCAGCAGCTTGCGGCGGTAGCGGCAGGTCTCCTCGAGCACAATTTCGGTCCCACGGATGTTGTTGACGATCGTTTGGACGGGGTGGTTGACCACCAACTGCACCCCGACCGTCGCGGCGAGGTGATAGACCACGTCCACATCGCGGACCAGATCCCGCACGATGTCCTGGTTCAGGACCGTGTCGATGATGCATTCGAGCGCCGGGAGATGTTCAATGTTCTCAAAGCGGCCCGTGCTCAGGTCATCCAGGACAAAAACCGCATCGCCGCGGGCGAGCAGTGCCTCGCATAGGTGAGAGCCAATGAAGCCTGCCCCGCCGGTTACTAATGCGCGCATGGAGGTCTCCGAGTTGCGAGTTGCGAGTTACGAGTTGGGAGTTGGGAAATCCAGATTTGGCCGTTGAGTTTTGGAACATACTATCCTTGGCTGGACGGAATCAATCAGTATCTTGCAACTACTTCCGGGGCTTCGTGGCCTGTTGGGTCGCATTGGTCAGGTACCGGATAAACCCACCTATAAGTCTCCCCGTGTCCCGCGCGAGACCATAGAGGTAATCGAACGCCTCCTGCTGAAGGTACCCTGCGTCCAGTGCGACGTACAGTTGAGCCTGAACTTCGGCGACGGATCCCTTTGCGATCGATAAGAATTGGACAAATTCACGATTTCCCCGTCGATCAAATCCTTCCGCAATGTTCGACATGACCGAAACCGAAGCGCGACGGATTTGATCCCGGAGGCTGAAATCGCGAGCAAATGCACTCCCGCTTGTTGTCTTGTAGACTGCTCGCGTCAGCTCGCGCGCTTTCTGCCAAGCTTCAACGTCTTCAAACTTCTCAATCGTAGCCATAACGAAGTCCTCAATCTACTTCGAGAAGCAACCATCGAAACCTCTTCCGGCAACTCCCTAGCCCTAGTTCGCAACTCGCAACTCGCAACCCGAAACTCGCAACTACTTCTTCTTTCGCACCACGGGCACTTTCGGCGGTACGTAGGGTTCCGGTTCGCTGGGCGGGATGTAGCGTTCACCAGGGGAACGGACCCAGGGCGTGCCAATGGGCATCGCAGGGGCCTCCTCGGGCAATTGCACTTCGGGGGTGTCATCGGCCGGGACGCGGACCCATGTCTTGCTGGGATCCAGGTTCGGAAACTGCCAGAGGATTTCCTGGGCAATGTTCTGGGCGTAAATCGGACTGGTCATGGCGAGGACTTCCAGATGGCCGAACCCTTCGCGCAGGTCCTGGGGCGGTTCAATGACGCGGACCCGGTACACGCCGTAGGACATGGGATGTTGCTGGAAACTGGTTACGAAGGGGTCGCTCTCGATGATCTTCGCGACAATGGGGTGGCCATTGAGCAGCACTTCCAGCTTCTTGCCCTGGGCCTGGAGCACGCCGACATCAAATCGAACCTCCACATCAAAGGGCACCGCCCCGCCGATCCCAACGTTTGCCCCGCCTTCGACCAAAACCTGCGCGCCGAAACTGAGCTTGGGACCATCAAGTCCCGAAGACAGGTAGGTGCGCCCAAGGCGTAGACCTTCCATGAGCGCCGGAAGCGACTTGTTATCAGCATAAATGTAGGTGACCGGCGATCCCATGGGCACCGCTGGACCGCCCGAATTGCTGCCGGCCAGTCCGGCCGCCATCAATCCGCGCACGAGTTCGTAGTCCCAGAAGCGGGTGGATTGCACGTTGGCGGACATCGGGGCCAGGTCCGCGGCGGCCGCGGCGGCCGCAATACTCTGGACGAGGGCGCCTTTTTGCCGGGTTTTCAGCTCTTCCGGCAACTGCTGCAGGGACATCGGCGGCACTTCGCGCCATTGGCGGCACCAGACTTGGACCGCGTTAACGTATTGCAGCCCCCACTGCCAGGGAGCGTCGGGAAAACAGGGACGCGCCACGGTAAAGGCGCCCCCCTGGGCCTGCACCCGAAGGCACTCGGCTTGCCCCGCCGCGAGGGTGCTGGGGGGATCGGGCAGCGTGCGCGGGCCGTAGATCAGCGCGTAGCCGCGCTCTTGGTTTCCCCATTCCATCGCGGGGATGAGCACCACCTTCGAAGAGGAGTACGCAGGGTCGTACACGGACTTCATGTTGTTGCGATCTGTGATGGCCAGGAAGTCCAAACCGGCTCTTTCGGCCCGGCGGATGAGTTCGGCGACGGTTTCCGTTCCTGTCCCAAAATGGGACTGGGCGTTCAGTTCACCGCTATACCACCGCGCCCCACTGGCAAGCTCGCTCTTGTTGAAGGGCAGCTTGGCGCGGCCCGGAATGCTCGTGGCGTCCTCGGGGGAGGTGCCGCTGGCGATCTCGACCCGATCGATGGCCAGGTCGCCGTCCGTGTCGAATGCGTGGACGCCCAGGCGCCCCGTTGAGCCTTCCAACAGGTTGACCAGTACGTAGGCCGGAGCGGCTTCGGTTACGCGGACATCCAGTATTTCGGCCAGGACGGGGATGCCCTCATCATAGACATTCACGTAGCACCGGTATTGCCCCGTGGGGACTTGGATTTCCGCTACCCCTTGGGGCGCCTCGACTTGGCGCGGCGGCGAGCCATATTCGTCGAGCAGATCGATTCGGGCGGGCAGGTTTTGACCCAGGGCATTGGCAATATCGATATCGATGGTTCCCACAGTGGCCGGTACGCTTACGGGAGGAGTCTCGATCTCTGGTTCCTTGGCCGTTTGGGTGGGCATTGGGGACTCGGCTGGCGCTCCGGTGTCCGCGGTGGTGGCACAGCCGGCGGTCCAGCCGGCCAGCAGGCAGCCGGTCAGAAGGTGCGCGATTTGTCTCATAAATAGCTCCTCGGAAGGTTTTCTGGGGTCCCGCAGGGGGGGCGACTTCGCCCGAATTTGATAATAAGGTGAAGCCCCAATTTTTCTCTTGAAATTTGAAGCAAACATGTGTACACTTGGCGCAGGGAAATGAAGACAGCACCTCTTTCCCTGACAGACAGTCATACAGGTGTGGTGTTAGGCGGTGGAAACCTCAACCGGCGCAGGGACATTGCGCCAAGAAGGAAGCTTATAGCCGATGCCCCGGCCAAAACACAAATCGACTGAGGAGATGTTGCAGATGTTGTCCAGCATTGACATCCACAGCAGCGTGGCGGTTTACGTCCAAATCGAGAACCACGTGCAATTTGCCATCGCCAGTGGCCGGTTAAAGCCTGGCGATCAATTGCCGTCGGTTCGCGAGCTCTCTGAGCGCTTGGAGGTGAATCCGAACACGGTCGCTAAGGCCTACCGCGATCTCGAAGTGATGGGATTGCTGTACACGCGCCGGGGGATGGGTGTCTTCGTCAACAAAGGCATCGAGGTGAAATGCCGCGAAGACTGCCGTAAACGCATCATCGGCCGCTTGCATGAAGTGGTCGCGGAAGCGAAGGCAGCCGGCATGGAAGCGGACGAAATTGGTGAGATCGTCGCCAAGAGTATGTCGTTCGATGCCAGCCCGTATGGCGCGACCCCTTCCTCTCTCCTGCAACTGGCTCGTCCGCGTAAGAAGGCTGCCAAGTAAGGCCGCGTTCTTATCGAATCCGCCCATGGTAGAGCCCTTGCTCGTGGTGTATGCCGCGGGTGAAGGCTCTTTGTTTTTTTCC
>JACPGD010000061.1 GCA_016182645.1 Candidatus Hydrogenedentota bacterium
GCAGGAGGGCAGCATCCGCGTCTTCGGCTTCGACCCGGTGCAGCATCCGGTCGAGGTATTGTCGCGCATCGGCTATCTCTCCGAGGACCGCGACCTTCCGGGGTGGATGCGCGTGCGCGAGTTGATGCGCTATACCCAGGCGTTCTACCCCACCTGGGACGAAGGCTACGCGAACAGCCTGCGCGAACGCTTCGCGCTCGACCCCGAGGCCCGGATCAAGCACCTCTCGCGCGGCGAGAAGGCCAAGGCGGGCCTGCTGATGGCGCTGGCCTATCGCCCGGAACTGCTGTTGCTCGACGAGCCCTCCGCCGGCCTCGATCCCGCCGCGCGCCGGCACATCCTCGAAGCCATCGTGCGCACCGTGGCCGACGAGGGCCGCACGGTCATCTTCTCCTCGCACCTGCTCGATGAAGTCGAGCGCGTCTCCGACACCATCGCGATGATCCACCAGGGCAAGCTGGTCTTCCAGGGCAAGCTCGACGACATAAAGGCCGACCACTGCCGGATGGTCCTCCGCTTCACCCAGCCGCAGGAGCGCCTGCCGCGGATCGACGGCGTCCTTCACAGCGAGGGCGAGGGCAAAGAGTGGATCGTCCTCTGCAACGGCAAACGCGAGCAAATACGCCAGCAAGCCACAACCGCGGGCGCGGTCATCGTTGAAGAGGGCGAACCCTCGCTCGAAGAAATCTTTCTCGCGCGCGTTGGCAGCGCGGCCACGGGAGCCATGCCATGAGCAGCAAATACCGCGCGCTGATCTGGGAACAGAACGTCGTCGCGGCAAAGGCGGCGGGGATGTGCCTGCTGATGGGCCTGCTGGTGCAGGTTACGATGTTAGGTACCCGCGACTTCGACATGGCCGCAGGCATGGTGACGCTCACGGCCATCGGCACGGCCATTGTCCTCTTATTGCGCCAGGACATCGAAGGCCATCTCGCCTCGACGTTTGAGCGCCGTCTCGCGCGCCTGCCTCTCGGTACCTTCGGGCTGGTGACCATCCCGCTGGTGACGCGGCTGCTCTACCTTTCGGTGGTCTGCGTGGTCCTCGCGCTGGCAAATCATCTGCTCCACGGAGAGGGCCTTACGGCAAACAACGTGCTGCTCCCTCTCGAGTGCTATCTCATCGCCCAAGCCTACACGTGGTCCCGCCGCTCGATCACCGGCGGCGAATATCTCATCCCGCTTACGCTGGTGGCGGCGTTGTTGTTCCTGATCACCACGGGCATCGCGCGCAAGGGTTTGCTCGACGCGGTCGAGATCCTCACTACGGTCGTGCTCCCCAGCGCGTTTGTGGTCATCGCCGCCGGATGCTACGGTCTGGCGATGCTGGGCGTGCACCTCGAACGGCGGGACGCGCGCGTGGGCCTGCCAACCGTCCCGGAGATTTGGGAATGGGCGGTGACGCGGCGAGCGGCGCCCGCCAAGACCTTTGACGCCGCCCTCACGGCCCAGCTCTGGTACGAACGCAAGCGCACGTTTTGGCTCTTGCCCGCGTTTACGGTACTCACCTTTCTCTTGCTTGCCTTCGTGGCGCCAGCCTTTCCGGATCTGCGCGAAAATCGCGACGGACTGGCACAGTACCTGCCCTATGTGGCGCTGTCGTTGGGTGCGGCCCTGACGGGGGCGTTCAGTATGCGCTGGCGGAGCGGCTATGCGGCGAACCGGCCCATCGACTCGAAAATGCTGGCGCAGGTGCAATTCCTCGTCACGGCGGAGTCGCTCCTGACCACGCTGGCCGGCGCAGCGATTTGCTCAATCCTGGGATTGTTCCTCTTCGGGAACTTGGGGGTTCATCTACTACTTGTACCTGACGTTGAATCGTCACGCAATCTCCTGCTGACCTCGTATGCCAATGAAGAAGTGGGCCTGCTCGAAATGGCGGGGATTCTGCTCGGCCCGGCGCTAATCTTCGCGCCCATTGCCTGGGCGCTGCTCTTGAGCCGCCAGTTGCTGCTGGTGCTCACGGTTGTCGGGGGCACGGGTACGTTGCTGGCCGTGCTGTTCTCCGTCGCACAAGAAAGCAGTGACGAGGCAATGGGCTTCTTCTACTGGCCATTGACCCTCGCGTTGCTGTTGCCGCCCCTGCTCCACTACCGGACAGCCTGGGACACGCGCTGTGTGGGCCGGACTACCGTGGTGGTGCTGGCCCTAATCCATATAGCGCTGGCCTTCGCGCTGTTCATGCTCGGCGCGAACACCGCCGATCCTGAACTCGCGCTGCTGTTTGCCGTCGCGCTGGCCGGACTCGTCGTCGATCCTTTCCTCAGTCTCCCCCTGGAAATCGCGCGCCACCGCGCGCAATGAAAGGAGCGGGCGCATGTTTTCCCTTCGCTACCTCGCGGGCCGCCCCGGCGCTCTGGCCGGCGTGTTGGCCCTGGTGTTGGCTTTCGCGGGACTGCTGTCCATGTTCGACGGCAGCCGCACCTACGAGCGCACCATTCAGCGCATCGGATACCCAACCAACATGCGACAACTCTGGAGCTGGAGCAGGGAGTTACCCAATAGAAGGGACATCGAGGCCATCTATGCGAGTGCCGCCAACCGGGTGACGGCCTCGTACCCCTTCCTCTCCCACGGCCTGGAGAGTGTGTATGCGCTGGGCGACAGAGATTGGCTCAACCTCCCCCCAGAATCGCTCGATGCGTGCGCGCCGCAACTGCGTGAGTTCCTCGAGTTGAACCAGCCATCGCTGGACATGGTCTATCGCGAGTCTGGCCAGAACGAGATTTCTCTCCGCCGCTGGTTGGACGCACTTGACGACTACCTGGTAGAAGACCACTACTCACAACTGGCTTGGCTCTTGCGCCTGGATACCCTGCGCCAGGTCGCCGATCACAACCCCGAGGGCGCTTTCACGGCGCTGGGGACACAGCTTCGCCTGGCCGAGGAACTGGCGCGCGTACCTGCTGCTGAACTTCAAATGAGGAGCGACCAAGTGGCCACCAGGGCCATGGATTCACTCTGCCACGCCGTCAACCGGCTCGAATTTAGCGATGAGCAACTTTCCAAACTTCAAGACGCTTTATACCGGCTCTATACGCTGGCCCCGAAACGCCATTGGGACACCATCGCCGTCTCGCTGGCGCGCAACAACTCTGCTTTTGACGATCCCTTTGCCAGAACATATTACAGGGGCGCCTTGTGGAGTCTTGACCTCCTGTGGCGGCTAAGCGGCGGGCAGTCATTGCACCGGCTAGCCATGGTGCGCGAGCATCGTTACGCCATGCAGCAACTGTTGCAGGAATCAGGCCCAAGGGTGCTTGCAGGAGGTCTTTTTAACACGCTTTGGTTCGGCGAACCATTGACCAGTCAATACGCGCGTACGCGCCTGGACTTGGCCCGCGCGGGGCTGGCCCTGAAGCGGTATTACCTTAAGTATAGGAAATTCCCCGAGCACCTCCGGGAAGTGGCGCCGGAATTCCTCGCG
>JACPGD010000576.1 GCA_016182645.1 Candidatus Hydrogenedentota bacterium
AAGCGCATGCCGGGGAAACGGCGAAGGCAGGAACGGCGGCTACCGACTGAATGGGGCGGTTTCACGTGTGTGAAGACTGCCGCTCGTTTGGGGAATACAGGGGGACTTGGGGAAGTGCCGCACTTGGCAAGCGAGGCACTACGGGGATGTTCTTTCTTTTTGCGAAAAAAGAAAGAACCAAAGAAAAACGGTGAAGGGGATAACCTGCTCGCGGGTACGCTCGCGGGTACGCTGGCCCTCCCGCGGAACGGGGCTGGAACCCGCCGAGGCGGGGTGGCTACGAACCGGATTGCCAGTGGCGGATGGATTCGAGGGGGTAGAAAAGCATGATGATATTGAGGGTGAGGTGGTCGCGGATGCAGTAGGCGACGAAGAGTTCGAGCGCGATGGTGAGTGCGATAGTGGCCCAGACGGGGAGGCGGGAGGCGAGGAGGAAGCCGAGGATCATGGCGGTGATGTCGGCGGTGGAGTTGAGGACGCTGTCGCCGAAGTAGTCGAGGGAGATGGTGACGGTGCGGTAGCGGTTGATGATGAAGTCCGTGTTTTCGAGGAGTTCCCACGCCGATTCGAGGAGGGTGGCCAGAAAGAGCCGCGCGGGGATAGGGAGGCGGCGGGCGATGAGCCAGAGCAGGCCGTAGAAAGCGAAGCCGTGGATGATGTGGGAGAAGGTGTACCAGTCGGTGAGGTGCTGGGAGTTATCGGAACTGGCGACGACACCGTGCCAGAGTTTGACGTAGCCGAGCTTGCAGATGGGGGGTTGGCCCATGAGGAGGAGCACGACCGCCGCGGCGGCGATGACGGCGAGGATGGCCGCGGCGTAGTGCTGGCGGGGGAGGTGGGCGAGGCGCGTGGGAAGGGCTTCTGGTGAACTCATGGTGGTTGTGGGTATATGGGGTGAATGGACCTGATGGACGGAGCGGACGATTAGGGAATGCGCGAGGAAGTGCCGCGCTCGGCGAGCGCGACACTACTGAAAGTCGTGTTGCCAGTGTTGTTTGAGGTCGTCAAGGACGCCTTGGAACCAGTAAATCTTGCCACGGAGGGCGCGGGTGGTGTTTGGGGGGAGGGGGCCGAGGTTGACGATGGCGTGGAGGCAGTCGGCGGGGTGGTGATCGGTGACGTGGGTGGTGTTTTGCCAGTAGAGGCCGCAAACCCACGTTTTTTCGCGGTTGACGCGGGTGACGAGGCCGATGTCGATGGGATCGAGCATGAGCGCGTCGTAGGGGCCGACTTTGGGCATGCTATCGAGGTGATTGTTGGTGCGGAGTTGGTCCATGGCGAGACCGAGGGGGGTGCGGGCGCCGACGGTGTCGCGTGTGGCGGGGAGCGCCTCCCACGTGCCCTTGCGCAGGACATAGGCAAGGCTGGTTTGAGGGGCGTCCTTTTCGGTGAGGTTCCACAGGTCGAATTCGCTGAAAGCGGGCGTTTTGGCGATTTCCTGTCGCCAGGCTTCGTTGGTCATGCCGCTCATCCGGAAACATTGCTGGACGGCGTAGTACTCCGGCAGGCCGCTGTCCTTGGTGGCGACGACCCACAGCAGGTCGATGCCGTCGACAGCGGGGGCCAGGTAAAAAGTCCACTGTTGCGGCAGCCATTCGGCATCGCTCAGGGTGACGCGGTGCGTCTGGAC
Organism: Candidatus Hydrogenedentota bacterium; assembly: GCA_016182645.1. Taxonomy (GTDB): domain Bacteria; phylum Hydrogenedentota; class Hydrogenedentia; order Hydrogenedentales; family JACPGD01; genus JACPGD01. Next base: position 1,631 of record JACPGD010000576.1, read on the forward strand.
GCCGGGGCGCTGGGCGAAGTCTTGCTCGAGTGGGCCAGTGGCCGCGGGATCGATGCCCGCGGCGGCGGGGGTAGCGGGCGCTTCTCCAGCGATGAGGGGAGTATGTTCGTGAAAGCGGTAGCCGATGCGATTGTCTGGGTGGAGTGTGTTCGTGAAGGAGGCGAAGGATTTGCCTTCAGGGGCGATGATGGTGACGGGACAACTCTCCACCGCGAAGACGCGGGCGGCGAGAAGGAACAAGAGGGCAGCGGTGATCTGGAAGCAGCGTGTGTTGTTCAGCATGGGAGGAGCATCCACAGGGCGGGGCGGTGATGCAAGAAAGCGGGTGCAGCAGTGAGAACGTGAGAACGTGAGAACGTGAGAACGTGAGAACGTGAGAACGTGAGAACGTGGAAACGGGGGAACGGGGGAACGTGTGGAGGGGAGAAAGGGGGAACGGGGGAGCGGGGGGCGCAATTAGAGGGAGATGGAGAGGGCGTCGAGGAGGGTGTCAATTTCTTCGGACGTGATGATGAGCGGGGGCATGAAGGTGAGGGTGTTGCGGGTGCTGCCGGTCTTGCCAGCGAGGATGCCGTTGTCTTTGAGGCGTTCGAGGAGGGAATCGCAGCCGGCGGCATCGGGCTGGCTCTCGGGGGTGACGAGGTCGACGCCGATCATGAGGCCCTTGCCGCGCGGGCGGGCGAAGCAGGGCGACCGCTCCGAAAGCGCGGTAAGGCCGGCGAGGAGTTGATCGCCGCGGGCGCGCGCGTTGTCGCCGAGGCGTTCGCGGGCGTGGAATTCGAGGACGGCGAGGGCGGCGGCGCAGGAGACGGGGTTGGCGCCGAAAGTGGCGGCGCCGGGGCGGGTGTAGGCGGCGGCTATTATGTCGGTGGTGATCGTGGCGGCAATCGGCAGGCCGTTTCCGAGCGCCTTCGAGATGGTGACAATGTCGGGGACGACGTCCCAGTGTTCGCTGGCAAACCAGGCGCCGGTGCGATTCATGGCGGTCTGCACTTCATCGAAGATGAGCAGGATGCCGTGCTGGTTGCAGAGGTTTCGCACGCGCTGCCAATAGCCGTCGGGCGGCACAATGATGCCGCCATTGCCTTGGATGGGTTCCGCGATAAGCGCGGCGATGTGCTGCGGGCCGACTTCGCGGAGGATGCGCTCGATCGCGTCGATGCAGGCATAGCCACACTGCGGGAACGGAAGATCCAGGGGGCAGTCCAGACAGAAGGGCCGCGGTGCGCGGGAGAAATCGTCGAGCAAGAAGGGATCGGTGCGCCACAGGTCAAGACCGGTGGCGCTCATGGCCCATTTCGTGCGGCCATGAAGGGCGTCGCTCAGAGCGATGAAACGGCGGCGCTCGGTGTGCAGCGTAGCGAGCAAGAGCGCCGTCTCGTTGGCTTCGGAGCCGCTGGCGCAGAAGAACGTGCGCTTAAGATCGCCGGGCGCGATGTCCGCGAGCGCTTTGGCCAAGTGAAACATGGGCTCCGTGAGGTAGATGGTCGTGGTGTGCTGGAGTTGGCGAAGTTGCGCAATGATCGCATCGAGGATGGCCGGGTTGCCGTGGCCGGCGTTCATGGCAGAGACGCCGCTGTAGCCATCAAGGTAGCCTTTGCCGGTGGTGTCAAAGAGATAGGCGCCCTCGCCGCGGACAATCACTGGCGGATCCTTGTAAAAATGGTAGACGCAAGGCATGAGGTACTCGGCTTTCAGCCTGAGCAGCGTGGTGGCGGCGTTGGGCGTCATCGCATGTTCCTCATGACGGCGGCCGTGGACACGGAACGGGTGACGTGCTGGGCGTAGCCGCCGAAGTTCCAGGGGCGTGGCGCTTCCGCCTGTAATGCTCCCCACCCCTCCCCCACCTCGTTAGTCCTCGGCGGCTCTTCTGTCCCTGTTGTCTCAGCGGCCCATCGATCGAGCGCAACACGATACGCTGCCGTGATGCGCTCGAGGTGGCCGGGAGTATAAAACTGGCCTTCAATGCGGAAGGATTCGGCCTGGAAGATCCGGAACGTGTCGAGCAGGGGGAGGATGGCGAGGTCTTTGGCGGTTAAGAGGTGGTTGCGGCAGTATTGATCGGTAATGATCAGGCGCGTTTCGCCCTTGGCGTCGCGCAGGGCGAATTCCGTGTGGTGGCACGGGCCGCGGCAAGTGTCTTTCGAGCCGTGCTTCGTGAGGTGGGCGGCAATGAGGCAATGTTCGAGGAGCATGCCCTCGATCGGTCCGTGCACGATCAATTCGAGGGGCGCGGCCTGGCTCTCCACGAGCGCGCGGACATCGTCGAAGCCGGCTTCGAGCGCGGGCATCACGGCGTGGGCGCCCAGCCTGCGCAAGGTGGCGGCGGCGGTGGGGTTGAGCACATTGAAGCCATAGTCGGCGATGATAGCCGCGCCGGGGAGGTTTTCGCGGGCGCGTTTGAGGGCGCCAAAATGGTGCGCGAGCACGAAAGCCACGTTGCGCCCCCGGCAGCAATCCATCAGCGCGCGCCATTCCGCGCGGGCGCGGCTGGTGGAGACGCGGGGCGTGCGCAGACCGAGGGCGACACCGGCGTCTTGGACGAGATCCATGGCTTCTACCAATGTTTCTCGGCGCCAGCCTTCTTCGCCGAACTGGCGTGTTTCGGCGGCGAGATAGATGCGGCCGGCGCCGGCGGCGATGGCCGCGCGCGTGGCCGCGACCGACGCGACGCAGACGGCGAGCGCGGGGGTGGGTTGAATGGACTCGGTGGACGGATTGGACGGCGCCGCCAACACGGGAGCGGTGGAGATGGTGGGTTCGCGGCAGCCATCAGAGAGGATGAGTGGTTCGCGTTTGCCGGAGATGTCGAAGAAGTTGGTCGTCGAGGATGCGCCAGTACAGGACAAGGCCGACAATTCACGGACGCGGTGTTTGAAAAGCGCCTGCAACATCGCGCTGTCCGTCTGGTAGGCACTTGGGAGCGCATAGTAGCGGTCGAGTGCCCCGCGATACAGGGCCACCAGCCCCGCGAGGTATTCCGCGTCGCGCATGCGCCCCTCTATCTTGAGCGAACAGATGCCTGCTTCCACCACTTCGGGCAGTTGGCGCAGGAGCGAGAGATCGCGCAGGGCCATCAGGTGGCCTTCCTTCAGGGGCATGGAAACATGTTCGCCCCGCAGGCTGACGAGCTGGTAGGCGGAACGGCAGGGCTTCATACATTCGCCGCGGTTGGCGCTCTTGCCGAAGAGCAGGCCGCTCATGGAGCACTGGCCGGACTGGGCCACGCACATGTCGCCATGCACGAAGTATTCGATCTCGAGGCCGGACTGTTCGCCGAGGCGCCCTGCTTCGCGGAGGCTGATATCGCGGGAGGTGACGATCCGGGTGCAGCCCAAATCCTTCAGCATGAGCACCTGATCCAGGTCGTGTGCATTCATCATGGTGCTGGCGTGCAACTCGAAGGGAACGGCAAGTTCACGGGCGAGCGTGATCGTGGCGAGGTCGCAGACGATGATGCCATCCACGGCTGCCTCCGCCAGGAAGGAAAGGTAGACCGGGATTTCCTTAGTCTCTTCGGCACTCAGGAGGGTGTTGACCGTAACATACACACGGCGGCCCAGATCATGCACGCGGGCGATGGCCTCCCTCAGGGCCTCGTCGGAAAAATGGAAATCGCTGCGGTGCGCGCGCATCTGGAAGCGCTTGCCGCTGAGATACACGGCATCGGCGCCTGCATCCAAAACGGCTTCCAGGACATCGAAGCGGCCCGCGGGCGCCAAGAGTTCCACGCGGCGCTGGAGAGTCCTGATTTCTTCGGCGGGTTGCAATGCGGTTCCCCCCGTGACGTTCGACCCATTGTAGCGCAATGGCGTGGCGAAGGTGGAGCGTGGGGCGAACATGGAAACGGGTGATTGCTTCCGTTTAGAGGGGGGTGCGGCCCTGGATGGCGCGGGAGACGGTGGCGTCGTCGGCGAATTCGAGGCCGCCGCCCATGGGCACGCCGTGGGCAATGCGGGTGACGCGGATGCCCAGCTTGCCGATTTGGCGGGAAAGATAGAGCGCGGTGGCTTCGCCCTCGGCCGTGGCGTTGGTGGCGATGATGACCTCGCGGATGCCGCCGCAGTCGAGGCGCTTCATGAGGCGGTCCATGCGCAATTCGCTCGGGCCGATGCCTTCGAGGGGATTCAGCACGCCGTGCAGGACATGATACAGACCGGAGTAGGCGCCGCCTTTTTCGATAATCATCGCGCCGGAAGGCCGCTCGACCACACATAGGGTCGTGTGATCGCGGCGAGGATCCGTGCACTGACGACAGGGATCGGTTTCGGTCAGGTTGCAGCAGGTGGAGCAGGTGCGGATCCGGGTGCGCGCGTCGGCCAAGGCTTCGCTGAGGGCCTGTGCTTCCTCCGGGGGCGCGGTGAGGACATGCATGGTAAGGCGTTCGGCGGAGCGCTTGCCGACACCCGGCAGGCGGCGGAAGGCTTCGATGAGGCGTTCAACGGCGGGGCTGTCGAAGATCATATTGGGTCATCGGCGGGTGGCCGCTTCCAGCAATTGCTTGCGCACGGTTTCCCACTCCTGGAGTTTGGCCTCGCGCGTGATGATGTCGAGCCGGTCGGGGAATAGAATGCCTTCGAGGTGATCGTATTCGTGCTGAATGATGCGGGCGAGGAAATCGCGCGCTTCAAACTCCTGGGGTTTTCCCAACTCGTTGAGCGCGCGGACGCGGATTCGAGTTGCGCGCGGCACATTGGCGAAGACCTGGGGCATGCTCAGGCAGCCTTCTTCGCCCTCTTCGCACCCCTCCATTTCGAGGATTTCCGGATTGATCAGACACATCGGCTCGCCTTCCGGCTCACATAACACGAATATGCGCTTGCTGATGCCCACCTGCGGGCCGGCAAGACCCACACCGGCATAGGCGTGCATGGTTTCGAGCATGTCTTCCGCCAACTGGGCAAGCTCCGATCCCACAGACTCATAGGGCACGGCTTTAACGGTCAACGGATGATCCGGATATAGCACTAGATCCAAAACGGCCATAAGTTACTCCTGGCCTGCATGATAGCATGGCGGAGAGCGGGTATCTCAATTCAGGGACTTTCCTCTCCGCGCCTTGGCGCTCGCGCAATCTAAGGCTCCCCGCGCCCCTCCTTCCAAGCCACTTGCGCTTGCCAAGACTGGAGCGCCAAGCATATACTGAATATGCATTCAGGGTATTTCGCCATGGCCGCCAGGAAAACAATAAGCGCCGCGCCGCGCCGCATCCTGCACATCGACATGGACGCGTTCTTCGCGGCCGTCGAGGTCGCCCGGGATCCGTCCCTGCGCGGAAGGCCCCTCATCATTGGCGGCGGCGAGGGCGATGCGCGCGGGGTAGTGTCCACTGCGTCCTATGAGGCCCGCAAATTCGGCGTGCATTCCGCCATGCCGCTGGCCCAGGCGCGGAAACTTTGCCCGCACGGCATTTTCATGCGCGGCCATTACGAGCTTTACCGCGAAGCCTCGGAGAAAGTCCACGGCGTGCTCGAATCCGTCTCGCCGCTGGTCCAGATGGCGTCCATAGATGAAGCCTATGTCGATGTGACCGGCTCGCAAAAACTTTTCGGCGGTGACGACGCCATCGCCGCCTACATCAAGCGGGAAATCCGCCACCTCACCGATCTCCCCTGCACCATTGCCATCACGCCGAACAAGCTGGTCTCGAAAGTTGCCTCAGACTTCGCCAAACCCGACGGGTACCTGTGCATCGCCGCGGGAGAAGAGACGGCGTTTCTCGCGCCGTTGCCTATACGGAAACTGCCGGGCGCCGGCCCCCAAACCTGCCACATGCTCGAATCACTCGGAGTGCTCACCATTGGCCAATTGGCGGCCATCCCCCTACCCATGCTCGAACGCGTCTTCGGTCAACAGCTCGCCGTGTCTCTCCAGCGCTCCGCCCAGGGCATCGCCTCGACCACCGTTGAGACTGACCGTACCCCAAAATCGATCAGTCGCGAAACCACTTTTGAAGAGGACATTCTCGACTGGCGCCGGATCGAGCAGGTCTTGGTCTATCTCACGGAAAAATGCACTCACGCCCTGCGCGCCGAAGGGCTCGAAGCGAAACGCGTCATCCTCAAGGTGCGCTACACGGATTTCGAAACTAATTCTAATTTGCAGTCAAAGTGAGCTTATTGTACAATATGGTCATGGAGGAAACAAACCATGGCCAAGCCAACGAAACTGAGTCGAGCGACGGTGCAGAGGGCCCATCAGCAAGTGGAAACAGCGCACACAGCGGAAG
>JACPGD010000562.1 GCA_016182645.1 Candidatus Hydrogenedentota bacterium
AAGCGTGAACACGATGGCGAGCAACCTGACCAGCCAGGTGCGCGACATCGCCGTCGTCGCGACCGCCGTGGCCCAGGGCAACCTGAACAAGAAGGTGACAGTGGAGGTCAAAGGCGAAATCCTCGAACTCAAGAACACCATCAACACCATGGTGGATCAGCTGCGCTCGTTCGCGTCCGAAGTGACGCGCGTCGCCCTCGACGTGGGCACGGAAGGCAAGCTGGGCGGTCAGGCCACCGTGGAAGGCGTGTCCGGCACCTGGCGCGAATTGACCGAAAGCGTGAACACGATGGCCAGCAACCTGACGGATCAGGTGCGCGGCATCGCGGCCGTCGTGACCGCCGTCGCCAATGGCAACCTCGAAGGCAAGCTCAGTCTTCAGGCCAAAGGCGAGATCGGCGCGCTCGCCGAAACCATCAATGACATGATCGACACGCTCAACACGTTCGCCGGCGAAGTGACGCGCGTGGCGCGCGACGTGGGCGTGAAAGGTGAACTGGGCGGCCAGGCCAACGTGCCGGGCGCCGCCGGGACTTGGCGCGATCTTACCGACAACGTGAACGAACTCGCCTCGAACCTGACCACGCAGGTGCGCGCCATTGGAGACGTGGCCACCGCCGTGGCGAAGGGCGACCTCAGCCCGACGATCACCGTCGAGGCGCGCGGCGAAGTGGCGGAATTGAAGGACAACCTCAACCGCATGATCCGCGCCCTGCAGGAAACGACCCGGATCAACGAAGAACAGGATTGGCTCAAGACAAACCTCACCAACTTCACGCGCATGCTGCAAGGCCAGCGCGATCTGGCCAGCGTGGCGCACCTCATCCTTTCGGAACTGGCCCCGCTCGTCTCGGCGCAGCACGGCGTCTTCTACTTGTACGACAACAAGATCGAAATCCTGCGCATGCTGGGCAGTTATGCCTACAAGGAGCGCAAGGACCTCTCCAATCGCTTCAAGTTGGGTGAGGGGCTCATTGGCCAATGCGCCATGGAAAAGAAACGCATTCTCATCACGGACGTGCCCAACGACTACGTTCGCATCACATCGGGCCTTGGCAATTCGGTGCCCTACAACATTGTCGTCTTGCCGGTGCTCTTCGAAGGCGAAGTGCAAGCGATCATCGAACTCGCCTCGTTCAATGCCTACACCGACATCCAGTTGATGTTCCTCGAACAATTGACTGAAACGCTGGGCATCGTCTTGTCCAGTATTGCCGCCAATACCCAGACCATGGAGTTGCTGCGCGAGTCCCAGGCGATGTCCGTGGAGCTGCAAAGCAAGCAGATGGAATTGCAGCAGACCAACGAGGAACTCGAGGAACAGGCCCGGCTGCTCGCGGAACAGAAGGCCGAAGTCGAGCGCAAGAACCAGGAGGTCGAAGAAGCCCGGCTATCGCTGCAGGAGAAGGCCGACCAGCTCGCCCTGACCTCAAAGTACAAGTCGCAGTTCCTGGCGAACATGTCGCATGAACTGCGCACGCCGCTCAACAGCCTGCTGATTCTCGCCAAGATGCTCGCCGACAACTCCGACAAGAACCTCACGCCGAAACAGGTGGAATTCGCCAACACGATTTACTCCTCCGGCGGCGACCTGCTCGAGTTGATCAATGAGATTCTCGACCTGTCGAAGATTGAATCGGGCATCATGGCGGTCGAGTTCAGCAAGGTGCCCTTCAAGGATCTCGACACCTATGTCCGGCGCAGCTTCGAACAGGTGGCGCAAAACAAAGGGCTGACCTTCGAGGTCAATCTCAGCCCGCAATTGCCGCGGGCCGTCCAGACCGACGCGAAGCGCTTGAAGCAAATCCTCAAGAACCTGCTCTCGAACGCGGTCAAGTTCACGGACGAGGGCAACGTGTCGCTCCTCATCGACGTGGCCACCACCGGCTGGAGCGCCGAGAACGCGATCCTCAGCCGCAGCGAGGCCGTCATCGCGTTCAGTGTGCAAGACACCGGCATCGGCATTCCCGAGGACAAGCGCCGCATCATCTTCGAGGCGTTCCAGCAGGTCGATGGCGGCACCTCGCGCAAGTACGGCGGCACCGGGCTGGGCCTGTCCATCAGCCGTGAAATCGCCCGGCTGCTCGGCGGCGAGATCCAGGTCGAGAGCGAAGTGGATCGGGGTTCCACGTTCACGTTGTATCTGCCCCTGACGCTGCCGCAGACACAGCAAATTCCTTCGCTTACAGAAGAAGAAGAGGAGCGGGTCAGCACGTTGCTGCTTTCCGATGCGCTCCGACTCGAGCCTTCCTTGCACGCCCAAGCCCAAATCGAACTTCCCGATGACCGCGAGCTCCTCGGGGACGAGGACCGCGTCTTGCTCGTCATCGAAGATGACGTTAAATTCGCCCGTATCCTGATTGATATGGCCCGTGAAAAAGGGTTCAAAGTCCTTTGCGCCTCGCACGGCGAACAAGGCCTGGCCTTGGCCCGCCATTACAAACCCGAGGCCATCACGCTCGATATCCGTCTGCCGGAAGTGGATGGTTGGAGCGTGCTCGACCGGCTCAAGCACGATTTGGATACGAGGCACATTCCCGTGCAGATCATCTCGATCGATGCTCCTGACACGCGCCTGCTCCAGTTGGGCGCCCTTAATTGCCTCGAGAAGCCCGTCAGCATGGAAGACCTGGCCTCCGCCTTTGACCGCATGATCGAGTTCAGCGCCCGCGGCGTAAAAAACCTGCTGGTCATTGGCGAGGACGAGTCCCAGCTTGCGGCCATCGTTGAAACCATCGGCAACACCGATGTGCAAACGACGGCGGTCGGTTCAGCCAAAGATGCCGTCGAGGCCCTGAAGAGTTCACGGTACGACTGCGTCGTCGTCGGGCTTGGGTCCACCGGCACGCCCGCGGTCAAACTCATCGAAACACTTCGGGACAAGTCCGGTTTGCGAGACGTGCCGATTGTTCTCTATGCGAACAAGGACCTTTCGCAACGTGAAGCGTTGCGTCTGGCCAAGATGTCGGAACATACGGTGGTCAAGAACGTCTGCTCCATGGACCGGCTCCTGGATGAGACCGCCCTCTTCCTGCATCGCATGGGCAAGAACCTGCCAGAACCCAAACGGCTCTTGCTGCAAGAGGCCCACCAGAACAATTCGCCTCTCGAGGGGAAGCGGGTCCTGGTGGTGGACGACGATATTCGGAACATCTTCGCCATTACGAGCGTGCTCGAGACCCAGAAGATGCAGGTCCTCTATTCCGAAACCGGCCAGGGCGGCATCGAATTGCTTACCGCGAACCCGAATGTGGATGCCGTACTCATGGATGTCATGATGCCGGAGATGGATGGCTATGAAGCCATGCGCGTCATTCGGGGGAACCCGGTGTTCGAGTCGCTGCCCATCATTGCCGTTACCGCCAAGGCCATGAAGGGAGACCGCGAGAAATGTCTCGAAGCGGGCGCTTCCGATTACATCAAGAAACCCATTGACATGGAACAGCTCCTGTCGCTCCTGCGTGTCTGGACTTTTCGCTGAGAGGTGAAGGCCGCGTATGGCGGAAACGCCCGTTAACATCCTGCTCGTAGACGATAATCCGAAGAACCTCCTGGCCCTGGAGGCAATTCTCGAAGACTTGCACGAGAATCTTGTCCGAGCGGATTCGGCAAAAGAATGTCTGCGTTATCTCTTGCAGGAAGATTGCGCGGTCATCCTGCTCGACGTGCAAATGCCCGAGATCAACGGGTTTGAGACCGCCCGGCTTATCCGGGAGCGCGAGAAACTCCGCCACACGCCCATCATCTTTCTCACCGCGTTTGGGAGAAATGAAGTGGACGTCATGCTGGGCTATTCGCTGGGGGCGGTGGACTACATTTTCAAGCCGCTCATCCCCGAGATCCTGCGTTCGAAAGTGGCCATCTTCGTGGACTTGTTCCGGAAGACCCGCGAAATTGCCCTCCGCGAAAAGGAGCGCACGGAAGCGCTGGCAAAGCTGGAGCAAAGCAAGGAACGCCTGCGAAAGTCCTACAACGAACTGGATCGCCGCGTTCAGGAACGGACCGCGGATCTCGCCCGGGCCAACGAGGCGCTGCGCGTGGAAGTAGAGGAACGACGCAAGGCTGAAGTGTCCCTGGCGGAGCACGCGCTGGCGCTCGAACGCGCAAACGCCGACCTGGCCCTGCGGAACGAAGAACTGGATGAGTTCTCCTACGCGGCCAGTCATGACCTGCAAGAACCGCTGCGTAAGCTGATTTCGTTCAGCGACCTGCTGCGCGTGGACGCCGGCGATGACCTGCCGGAGACCGCCAGGAAAGACCTCAACTTCATCATTGAATCCGCGCAGAGAATGCAGTCGCTCGTTCGCGCGTTGCTGACGCTGTCGCACAGCGGCCGGGGCGAATTGCGTAAGGAGGCCTTTCCCCTGCGTGACTGCGCCGCCGAAGCGCTCGAAGCCTTGTCGTCGCGGATCACTGAAACCCAGGCCGTGATCGAATGCGGAGAACTGCCCGTGGTCTGGGGCGACAAAACGCTCCTGACCCAGTTGTATCAGAACCTGCTCGGCAATGCGTTGAAGTTCGTGCGTGAGCAACCGCCCCGGGTCTGGTTGACCGTGGAAACGCTCAACGGCGCGCCCATCCTCGGCGTGAAAGACAATGGCATTGGAATTGGCCCACAATATCATCAACAAATCTTTGCCCCGTTTCGCCGGCTTCATGGCCGCAGCGAATACGAAGGCACGGGAATCGGCCTGGCCATCTGCCGTAAGGTGGTGGAACGGCACGGAGGCAATATATGGGTGGAATCGGCGCCCGGGGTCGGGACCCATTTTCGATTTACGCTGGCCGGACCGAAAGAAGGTGGTTCATGAGCCGGGGGCGGCCGCCGGTACTGCTGTTGGTGGAGGATGATCCGGGCGATCAGGAATTGACGCGCCGCGCGCTCGAGGCGGGAGCACTCAAGACCCATCTCTACGTGGTCAACGACGGCGAAGAGGCGCTCGACTTTCTGCACCATCGCGGGAAATACGCGGTGGTCGAAGCGGCGCCCCGCCCCGATCTGATCTTGCTGGACCTGAACCTACCGCGGCTCGACGGGCGCCAGGTGCTCGAGGCGATTCTGCGCGATCCGGATCTCTACCGCATCTCGGTCGTCGTCCTCACCACGTCAGAGCACGAAAACGACATTCGCGCCGCCTATGACCTCGGCGTGAACTCCTACATCATCAAGCCCTCGGACATGCAGAAGTTTATCCACGCTGTCCGTTGTCTCCAAGAGTACTGGTTCGGCGTGGTGACCCTGGCGCCCGCTACGTAAGCAACCTATAGGTCCTATGGTCGTATGGGTCCTATAGGATCTAGTGCAAGAGAAATTATGTCCAAGAAGAACATCCGCATCCTTGCCGTGGACGATGACGCGCTGGATCTCATGATCCTTCAGCGATATCTGGACCGCCTCGAGCAGTGGGACACGACCTTTCTCCCGCTCACCAACGGCAACGAGGTCTGGCAGACCCTGTCCATGCAACCCGTGGACCTGCTGTTCCTCGACTATCGCCTCGGCGCCGTAAAAAGCACGGAAATCATTGGCCGCCTCCATCGGGAGTGGGAAACACTGCCGGTCATCGTGCTTACGGGCCACGATGAGCCCGAAGTCTCCGAAGAAATTCTACACGCGGGCGCCCAATACTGCATCCCCAAACAACAATTGTCCGTGGATGTGCTGCAAGCCGTCTTCTCCCATATGCTCGGCCCCTAGCTGCTTCATTTGCGGCATTGCAGGTGGGAGGCCTTATCGGCAATAACATTGAGGAGGGGCCTCCTATCCATTTCTCTTGTGGCCCTCAAATAGTCGGTGAGGAAGTAAACCCGAGCATTCCGCACGCGGCATTCGCGATGCTTGATCCTGCCCAAAATATGCTATGCTGGCGGCCTTGTGCGGGTTGATCAACCCCATTCAGCGAGCCATTTTCATGGAAGTCAGGTAAGGAGAAAAGCCATGAGTGAGACGAGTGCAGGAGGAATGAGCCGCCGGGAATTCACGAAGGCGTCGGCGTTTGCGACGTTTGCGATCTTGTCGGCGCGCGGGGCGAGCGCGCAGGCGAATGCGGACACGCTGCGCGTGGGACTGATTGGTTGCGGCGGGCGCGGCACGGGTGCGGCCATCAACCATTTGACAGAAAACGAGAACGTGGTCATCGTGGCGCTGGCGGACGCTTTTGAAGATCGCCTGAAGAGTTGCCGCCAGACCATTACTACCAAAGAAGGCCTCAAGGGCAAGGCCGACGTCACGGACGAAATGTGTTTCGTCGGGTTGGACGCGTACCAGAAGCTGCTGGCGACGGATGTGCAGCTCATCCTGCACGCGACGCCGCCCTACGCACGTCCCACGCACATCGCCGCCGCCGTCGACGCGGGCAAGCACATCTTCACCGAAAAACCCATCGCCGTCGATCCCACCGGCGTGCGTCTCTTCATCGACGCCGCGAACAAGGCCAAGGAAAAGAACCTCAGCTTCGTCACCGGAACGCAACGGCGGCACCAGAAGTCCTATCTGGACACCATCAAGAAGATTCAGGACGGCGCCGTGGGCGATATCCTGGCCGCGCGCTCCTACTGGTGCGGCGGACTGCCCTTTTCGCACGAACGCAAGCCGGAATGGAACGACCTCGAATACCGTCTGCGCAATTGGTACAACCAGTGCTGGACCTGCGGCGACAACATCGTCGAGCAACACATCCACAATCTCGACGTGATCAACTGGGTCCTCGGCGGCCACCCGGAGAAGGTGTTTGCGTCCGGCGGCCGCGCCTGGAAACCGAACGAAGAACGCTACGGCGATATCTGGGACCAGTTCTCCTGCGACTATACGTACCCGAACGGCGTCCACGTCATGAGCATGTCGCGCCATTGGAACGACAGCGCGGGCGGCGTCTTCGAGGAAGTGACCGGCACCAAAGGCAAGAGCAATTGCCGTGACATGGGCGAAGACGACAAGGACCCGTATGTCCAGGAGCATATCGACCTGGTGAAGAGCATCCGCGGTGAGATTCCCTACATCAACGAAGGCGTGCAGACGGCGGAAAGCACGATGACCTCGATCATGGGACGCATGTCCGCCTACACCGGCCAGGAACTCACCTGGGAAGAGGCCCTCAACGCTGACCTCGACATCGTCCCCAAGGATCTGGCCTTCGAGAAAGAATACCCCCTCGGGCCGATCCCCGTGCCGGGAATCGCAGGCAAGAAGGCCCCCGCCGAGAAGAAAGAACGCAAAGAGCGCAAGAAGGACGCGTAGTCGCTTTTACAGTGCGGACATCCTTGTCCGTGCAGCTTCGTAATCAATAGCGGCCGCGGATAGCAAACTTCCGCGGCCGCTTTCGTCTTTCGACACCATCGAGATTATCCACTGGGTCCATTGCGTCCATCGCGTCCATAGAATTTCTAAGCTCGCCCTTCCGCCGTCCTTTCCGCAATATCATCCGATCCCAGTTCCAAGACCCCCGCGATAAGTTTCCAGCAGGCGGGTGGGGTGCCGGCGGGATCGTGCGGAGACTTGTAGGGCATGCCGAGGCTCACGGTGAGGAGACACGGGCCAGTGGGGCGGTGGCCTTTGTTGAGCCGGTCGCAGAAGACGGGATCGGTGATGGGAACTACGAGCGTAGCGGCGCCCCACTGAAAAGTACCTCGCCATTGCGGCTTGTCGAAGGGCACCGTGTTGGCGTCGTGCAGGTGCAGCCCCTCGACCCGGACCAGCATGAGCGTGCGCCGTTCAACGAAGGGCTTCGCCTGCATTTCCACCAGCGTGACATGGCGCTCGGCGTTGTGGAGCACGAATTCGGGCTGCTCGACGTAGAGGTGCATGTCTTCGAGCGGCACGCGCCCAACACGCCGCCAGGGGCCGGGGAGCAGCGCGCGGTTCTCGCACTCGAAGCCGAAATCGGGGCCATCGGGCGCGAGCGGCAGGTCAAGCACGTCGAGCAGCTTCGGCCAATAGCCGTCGAGTTGCATGCGCTTCTTGGGCAGGCGCCCGTCCTCGAGTTCGGTCACGGGCCGCACCCATTGCCCCGTCTCGATGTCGATCCCGGCGAGACAGTAGTCGCCGTGTTTCCACGAATTCGCGAGCACTACAATGCGCACCGGTTTCACAAGTGGATCACCTCCACATCCGGCAGGTGTGCCTGCAAATGCTCCGCCACCAAGCGGCGGTGACACTGATCCGGCGTGTGTTCACTGCATAGCAGACAATCGCCATCGCGCAATTCGCGCGCGCCGGCCTCGGCCATGTGACGCGCGGCGATCAGATGCGCGAACTCCCGCTCGTAGGCGTCCCATGCGCCTTTCTTCTTCTTGTAATCGTCCAGGATCTCCTGCGTCGGCGCGAACACCGGCAGATGCACGTAGTCAATGCCGGCAACGGCGCGGAGGAAATACTGCAAATCGCGCGATTTGGCGAACCCGGCGATCTGCGAGGTGTTGTTAAGGCGCACATCGACCACGCGTTTCACGCCCGCGTCTTGCAGCAAACCAAAAAACTGCTCGGCCGATTTCTGCGTGAATCCGATGCTAAAGAGTTTCATTCGGCCGTTTCCTCCTTCCGGTAGGCGATGCGTTCCGCCTGCAAGTCATAGGCCCGTTCGAGAAGGCCCTCCACCGTGCTCAACTCGCCGAACAGTTCCGGCTCGAGCTTGTGCAAGCGGACGAGCCGCTCTTCCGCCGCCGCGTGGGGTTCTTCCGCGCCGTCCGGGAGGATATGGGTGATTTGGATGCTGGGCATGCGCTGTTTAATCTCGCGGCAGACGAGAATGGTGCGGTGGCAGGTCAGCGGATCGGCTTCGGAGCACATCAACGCCACGCGGAAGTTGTCCATGCCCTCGCGCAACCGTTCAAGCCCCGCCGAAAATGCCGGCAGGTCCTTAATCCGGTCGTAGCGCGCTTGGCCGTTGACATAGCAACTCGCCTCGCCCCGCCGCGCGCCCAGTTCCTGGCCGAGGAAGACGTACTCAAAGCCCGCCTGGCGCAGCGCGTTTTGGAGCGGCTCCTTCGAGAAATGCGGCGAGTAGGCACTGTAGGGACTCGATCGGACATCCGCCACGGCGGAGACGCCATGCTGGCCGAGTAGTCCCAGGAACTGCTCCATGGCATGGTTGGAATGTCCGATCGTAAATAGTTCCAGCATGTCGCCCTCAGGCACTCACGGGAGCGCGCCCAGAGATGTCCGCGCTCCCGCGCTCACTAATACTTTCCAAACCGGATCGTGGAATAAATGCGAACAAGGTTCCGGAAACCGCGCAGACGGAACCGGGCGAACTCGGCGAGAGTGCCGCTAAGGCTGGCCGGTAGAGGGAGATTGTAGCCATCGGCACGCCACCACACGCACCGGGCAGGGTGAATAATGGCCGCTAGCACCCGCAGTTTAAGACTGTCAAAGAGCATCACCAGAGTGTCTACGCCTTCCCGTCTTAGCTGGAGTGCGCTCCAGATCAGGAGCGGCACAGACAGCAGGCCAAATCTCCGGGCGGCGAGGCGCCGAAACTCGTCCACCGCCGCCCGGTCCTTTTCCTTCGGCTTGCAGTCTCGGCCTACCAGCGCCACCAGATAGATTTCCCCGTGCTGCGCCCGCAGGACCGAGCTGAGCTTTGGGAGGTCAACACCGACATTGCAGAAGAGATGCACGCGCGGCGGGTGGTTCATCGCACGGCCTCCTCGAGAATGCCCGGATAGTGCCGCCGAATCACCGTGTCCCAATCATACTCCTGCTCGACGCGTGCGCGCCCAGCCCGGCCCATGGCCGCGGCCCGCTTCGGGTCATCAAGCAACTGCCGGACGCAATCGGCCAATTGCGCGGATTCGCCCCGCTTGAAAATGAGGCCAGTTTCGCTGTGGACCACGATGTCCTGCAGCCCGCCCACGTCCGACACAATGGCCGGCCGGCCGGAAGCCATGGCTTCGACGGCAACGAGACCGAAGGGCTCTTCCCATTCGGAAGGCACCACGCAAAGGTCGGATTCGTGGTAGAACTGGACCACTGCATCGTGGTTGTGCCAGCCGATAGGCTTGAACCAGTCCGTCTCGAGGTTTGTCTGCATGCTCGTGACGCGGATCTCGAAGTCATCGCGTTCGCGCGACAGGATCTTGCCCGCCGCCTTCATCGTGTGCATCCCCTTGCTGAAATCGTCGGCCCGGCCCGACATCAGCACGACCTTCTTCTCGCCGGCCGCCCGCGTGGGCATGGGGGAAAAGGCGAAATCACTCACGTGCACACCGCCGCCAATGACGTGCACGTTCGGGTTATAGGGATCGAGCATGGACTTGGTGAAACGGTTATACACGATGATGGCCCGGTACATGCCGAGCGTCTCGATCAGCAATTCGTGGTATTCCGGCGTGTACGCGCGCGTGTCCTCGTATTCGCTCACGTAGATGGTGGGCCGGCCCGTCCGGATGACGCGCCAGAACGTGTTCGTCGTGCAGCGCAGGCACTCCTGCGGCGTCTTCAAGAAATTGTAAGGGCACGTCGCGTAGTTCCGGTAGAGGCGATAGTCACGCGGGCAGAACGGTTCGTAGGCATAGTACCGGCAAACCTGGGGATAGTCCTGAAAGGCCTTGGTGATCCACGGCTTGATGAAAAACCCGAAGCATTGAAAAATGACGTCCGGCTTCCACGGCTCCACCACGCGCCGGAAATCCTCCGCCACGCGCGCGGGCTGGAATGTGTCCAAGGAGAAGTCGAGGCGCGTCGTGGGGAAACCCAGGGTGTCCACCTGCACCTCGGACAGCAGCCAATTCCGTGGGTCATGCGCCGCGAAGAACAGATGCACGTCATGCCCGAGCGCCTGCAACCCCTTCATCGTGTAATAAAGGTCCGCGGGCGCGCCCCCCAGCGGCGGCCACGAAAAGACGTAATCAATGAAAGCTATACGCATGAGGAGGGGGGAGGCTGTAGGCTAAAGACTGTGGGAAGAAATTCCCGTCCATTCCATCCATTCTAGTCCATTCTGTCCGTGAGCACTCAGAAGTGTTCTTGCACGCAACACCACTGGCAGGTGCAACCGGGACCCGCCAGTTGGCGCATGTATACCTACTTCCTCGTCAAGGTGTCAACTGTGGCAAATACAGGCAGCGGCCAAGGCCAGGCTCGAAGCGTTGAGAGGAAATCGGGCTGGGCGACACCGCGTTCGGCTCAAAGGCCAATATCGGATCTGCGTCGATTGGAGGCAAGGGGAGTTTCCAGCGCTTCTCCCATTGCAAATGGAAGCTATGTCTCTACCAATAGGTCAAACGAATCAACCATGAAATTCCCGCGTTGACTGCGGGAATTTCATGGTATATAATTTGGACATGATTCAACGCGAGATCGATCTAAAGCTCATCCGAACGGCGCTGAGGCGGAGCCGGGTCGTGGCATTGCTGGGCCCGAGGCAGTGCGGCAAGACGACACTGGCGCGCCAATTTGCGCCGTCGAATTCGCTCAACTATTTCGATCTCGAGGACCCGCAGGATCTGGGGCGGCTCGCTGAGCCGGATACCGTGCTGCGGCCGCTGAGGGGCCTGGTGATTATCGACGAGATCCAGCGCCGGCCCGAGTTGTTTCCCCTGCTCCGCGTATTGGCGGACCGCAAACCGCTGCCCGCGCGATTCCTGATACTGGGCAGCGCATCGCCCGATTTGCTCAAACAGTCGTCCGAGACACTGGCGGGCCGCCTGGAGACGATAGTGCTGGATGGGTTCCGTCTTTCAGACGTGGGAGCGGACGCCCAGGCGAAGCACTGGCTGCGGGGCGGTTTTCCGTTGTCCTACACCGCGCGCAGCGAGGCCAACTCGCTGGCATGGCGGCAGCAGTTCCTCAAGACCTTTCTCGAGCGCGATCTGTCACAACTAGGCATTACTATTCCCGCCACGACGCTGCGGCGCTTCTGGACCATGGTGGCGCATTACCACGCGCAAATCTGGAGCGGGGCCGAGCTCGCGCGGTCGCTGGCGATCAACGAGTCCACAGTCCGCCGGTATCTTGACCTGATGACTGGCGTCTTCATGGTGCGTCAATTATCGCCATGGTTCGAGAACCTGGGCAAGCGACAGGTGAAGGCGCCCAAGGTCTTCGTGCGCGACAGCGGGCTGTTGCATGCGCTGCTCGGGATCGCCACCCCCCGGGACCTGGAGCGACACCCCAAGGTCGGCGCGTCCTGGGAGGGGTATGCTGTCGAGGAGGTGCTCAAGGCGCTGCGCCCGGACGAGGTCTACTTTTGGGCCACGCATCAAGGGGCGGAGTTGGATCTGCTCCTGTTCAAGCGCGGCCGTCGCATTGGCGTCGAGTGCAAACGCGTGGATGCCCCGTCGCTCACTCCCTCGATGCGCATTGCGTTGGAGGATCTCAAGCTGGACGAGCTGCTGGTGGTGTACCCGGGGGAGAAGGAATACGCATTGGCGCCCCGGGTCAAGGCGTCTCCATTACACAAAATGGTAGATATATAGTATGAAAAAATCATACCATGAAATTCCCGCATCAAGTGCGGGAATTTCATGGTAGCCATTTTGCGGACGCGAAAGACCTCCGCCACGATTCATGCCCGAATTCAGGGGTAAAAATGGGAGATCAGCCACCGAGATTGGCCACCACGGCCTGGGCAAATTCGCTGCATTTCACCAGGTTGGCGCCGTCCATCAGGCGGGCGAAGTCGTAGGTAACGGTCTTGGACTGGTATGTCTTGGTGATGGCCTTGATGATGGCCTCGGAAACTTCGTTCCAGCCAAGGTGATCGAACATCATCACGCCGGAAAGGACGACGCTGCTGGGATTGACCTTGTCCTTGCCGGCGTATTTGGGCGCGGTGCCGTGGGTGGCCTCGAAGACGGCAATGCCGGTTTCGTAGTTGATGTTGGCGCCGGGGGCAATGCCGATGCCGCCGACCTGCGCGGCGAGCGCATCGCTGATGTAGTCGCCATTCAGGTTCATCGTGGCGACAACGTCAAATTCACGCGGACGCGTGAGGATCTGCTGGAGAAAGTTGTCGGCAATTGTGTCTTTGACGATCAGCTTGTCCGCGGGCAGATCGCCGTCGATATCGTCGGCGACGACGGCAACATCGGCAAATTCTTCGCGGACCATCTGGTAGCCCCAGCGGCGGAACGCGCCCTCCGTGTGCTTCATGATGTTGCCCTTGTGCACGATAGTCACCGACTTGCGCTTGTGCTTGAGCGCAAAGTGCAGCGCCGCGCGGATCAGCCGTTTCGAGTTGGCCTTGCTGATGGGTTTCACACCGATGCCGGCGTCGGGCCGGATTTTCCAGCCGTATTCCTTCTCGCAGAAGTCGCGCAGCTTAATCGCCGCTTCGCTGCCTTTCTTGAGTTCCATGCCGGCGTAGACGTCTTCGGTATTCTCGCGGAAGATGACCATGTCCACATATTCGGGGTGCAGTACGGGGCTGGGCACGCCTTCGAAGTGGCGCACGGGCCGCACGCAGGCAAACAGGTCGAGTTCCTGGCGCATCGTGACATTCAGACTGCGGAACCCGCCGCCGACCGGCGTGGTCAGCGGGCCTTTGATGGCCACAACATAATCCCGAATCGCCTGGAGCGTCTCCTCGGGGAGATAGGAGCCACAGGTTTCGTTGGCCTTTTCCCCGGCGAGGAGTTCCATCCAGGCGATCCGGCGTTTCCCGCCATAGCAGTGCTCCACCGCCTCGTCGAAAATGTGTTTCGACGCCCGCCAGATGTCGGGGCCGGTGCCATCACCTTCGATGAAGCCGATGATCGGCTGGTCGGGCGTTGTAATGACGCCGTCCTGGGCCTGGATTCTTTCGCCTTCGGGCACGCGTATTGTGGAAGTGGCCATGAGCGCTCCTGAATCAATTCGGCCCGGGCCGGGCCGCTTGGTTCCGCGTTGGTCTCCGCGGGCCTGCGCCCGTGGCTATTGAGAATAGACCCCATGCGCGTGTTGCTTTCGCACCCGGGGCTACTGAGTTGTGCAGGATCAGGCTTCGGGCAACGTGAGGCAGTCGGCCTGAGTCACATGGGGGATTTTGCGGACCGCGTCCAGCGTCTTGGCACTGACCGGCTGGTCGACGTTGATGACGGTCAACGCACGGCCGCCCGGTTTGTCCCGGCCGAGCGTCAAATTGGCAATATTAATCCCGGCATCGCCGATCGTCGTGCAGATGCGGCCCAGCACCTGGGGCACGTCTTCATTCATGCACACCAGCATGTTGCCGGCCGGCCGGGCGTCCACGCGCATCCCGGCGATGCGGACGATCCGGGGGTCGGTGCCGTGAAACAGCGTGCCGCGCACCGACTGGGCGCCGCCGTCCGTGGTGACGTTCACCCCGATTTCGAAGGCATAGTCGCTTTCGGCCGCGCTGCGCTTTTCGCTGCTTTCGATGCCGCGCGCTTTCAATTGGCTCGGCGCACTCACCATATTCACCGCTTCGACCATCGGCTTCAGAAAACCCAAGAGGATAGACGCCGTGATGGGATATGTATCGGTGACACCGGGATCCCCCACGTATTCGATTTCGATGGCGCCTGGCCGGCCCGGGGCATAGAGCGCCAGGAACTCGCCGAGCCGCTCGCCCAAATAGAGCAACGGTTGCAGGGTCTTGCGTGTTTCGCTATCCAGGCTGGGCACATTGACGGCATTGACGATCGCGCCTGTCTTCAGGAAGTCGGCCATCTGGTGCGCAATGTCGACCGCCACGGTCAACTGTGCTTCATCGGTCGAAGCGGCCAGGTGCGGGGTCGTAATGACGTTGTCGAGCCCGAGGAAGGGATTGTTCTCGAACGGTTCACTCGTGTAGACATCGAGGGCCGCGCCGGCAATCACCTTGTCCTTCAGGGCTTGGGCGAGATCCTGCTCATTCACGATGCCGCCGCGCGCGCAGTTGACGATCCGGCACGAGCGTTTCATTTTCTTCATCTGGGCGAGCGTGATGAGATTATTCGTCTTTTCCGATTTCGGTGCGTGAATCGTAATGAAATCCGAGCGCTCGTAAAGTTCCTCGAGCGAGACCAGTTCGACGCCCAGCGCCTCCGCTTTCATCTGGGTCAGGATGGGGTCGAAGGCGATGACTTTCATCTCGAAGGATTGGGCGCGTTTCGCCACGGCCCCGCCAATTCGGCCGACGCCCACGATTCCGAGCGTCTTGCCGAAGAGTTCGGTACCCATGAACAGCTTGCGGTCCCAGCGCCCTTCCTGCATGGACTGGTGGGCCTTGGGGACGTTGCGGCACAGCGCGAACAGGAGGGCGAAGGTGTGCTCGCAGGTCGAGATCGTGTTGCCGCCGGGCGTGTTCATCACCACGATGCCCTTTTCCGTGGCGGCTTTGTTGTCGATGTTGTCCGTGCCGGCACCGGCGCGGCCCACGACCTTGAGGCGGGTGGCGTTTTTCAGGGCGTCGGCGCTGACCTTCGTCGCGCTGCGCACGACGAGGCCGTCGTAATCATCAATGATTGCCGCCAGCTCGTCAGGTTTCTGGGGCGGACGCACGTCCACCTCGAGACCTTCCGCCCGGAAGACCTCGACGCCTTCGGGGCTAAGTCCATCGAGTACAAGGATTTTCGCCATGGTTACTTAATCTCCCTTCCGCAGATGCCCCGGGGACACGGCGAGGACGCCGCGTCTACATGCAGCCGACCAGCGATTGCGCTTAAGGCTCCTGCCGCTTCCTCTATTAAGCGGCCCCAACCTCTCTCTTTTCGTGTCCGGAAAGAAGAAGGCTTTGCCAGCGCTCGGGGGGTGATGCAAGGCTAGCAAAGCTCCCGTGGATATGTCAAACGGGCGTTCCGCGCAGGGGAGTAGGGGCAGTGGTGTGGTGGAGGTGAGTTGCGAAGCGAGGGTGGCACAAGTGCTCAGTCCCGGCGCTATGCGGGGGCAAAGGGCTGGAGGGCGCTTTGCGAAACAAGGGGTATTCAGTAGACCAAGTAGTATATTTTCATGAATATAGCGTTTATCATGAATAATACGACAAGATTTCGAGAGATTGGATTGGGCCCGGGCCAAAAAGAATCTATCGCTTTTCCGGGGCTTCTCTGCTAGCATAAAAGTAATCCACTGAATGCTTAGAGTCTCGTCTTGTTTCTGAATGTTTCTTTCCTTCGCTGATCGCGCTGCGCTTACCCATGGGAAGCCTGAACTGGTGCCTGGAGCAGAGGGAAAAACTCGAAATGAGGCCAAGGCCGGCGCGAGGCTGTCTGGATTTGTCTGTGCTGGATGGGGAACGAGATGAGGAGGAGTCCCTGGCACGGGAGGTGCTGGCATGCGGGCTATTGAGTGGATGAGTGTGAAGTGTATCTGGACGGTGCCGGACGCTCGCCTTGAGGGGTGTGGACTGACGGATTGATGATGACAGTCACGGACGAACACGGACCGGCACAGACGAACACGGACCTGCGGGATAGCCGGAGGGTTGCGGCGGTGCTGTTGGTAGTATTGGCGTCGTCAGGCGGGTGGGCGGAGGAGCCGCAGGTGGAGCTAAGGCAAGTTGGCGGCGAGGTTTATGCTGGGCAGGCCCACGAGGTGGAGGTTCAGGTGTCGTGGGCGGGCGCGGCGGACGCTTTTGTGGTGCTGCCGGTGAAGGTGGAACCCCTTGACTGGGGCAGCGCGGCCGTCAGCAAGTCGGAGGTGTCGGTGGAAGGCGACCGTAATGTGTCCACGCAGGTGCTGACAGTGGTGGCGCGGGAGACAGGACGGTATGAACTGCCCGCGCTGGAGGTGCCGGTGTTGGCCGGTCCCCTGCCGAAGGATGTGGCGCTGGAGACACTGGCGCCCTCGGTGACGTTGCGCACCGAGGCGCTAGCGATGGAGGTGGCTGAAGGGGCCGCCGGCCATTTGAAGTACTGGCTAGCGTTGGCCGTTGCGGTGGTGGCGGCGGTTTCGGGCCTGATTGCGGTGGTGTTTAAGGGCCGGAGGAAGACCACGGCGCCGGGCGCGTCTCCGGAGGACCTGATGCGGGCGGCGCTTCATCAGGCGCGGCGCCACCAATTGGATGGCAAGTATTATGAGTTCTACCAGGAGTTGGCGGGGGCGGTGGCGGCGGGCAAGGGTAAGAATGGCCAGTCGCTGATGCACCGGTTGGAGCTTCGTGTGCAGGAAGTGGGATTCAAAGGGATACAGCCGACGCATGAGGAGATGAGTGGAGATTTGAAGGAAGTGGAGAGGGAATTGGGAATTAGGAATTAGGAATGAGGAATGAGGAATGAGGAATGAGGAATGAGGGAGGAGGGAGGAGAGAGGAGGAAACGGGAAAACGTGATGAGAAGGTTTGAGAGTTGATCTGAGGATGATTGAGCAGTTTATGGAGGAGTGGTTTGTATGATTGCAAATGTCGAGGTGGTCCGGAGGCATGTGGAGCGTCAGGCGCAGTTTGTGAGCCGCCTTCGGACGGAAATTGCCCATGTGATTGTCGGCCAGCAGTACATGGTGGACCGGTTGCTGGTGGGCATCCTCGCGAATGGCCATGTTTTAGTGGAGGGGGTGCCGGGATTGGCGAAGACGACGGCGGTGAACACGCTGGCGCGGGCGATGGCGTGCAGTTTCAAGCGGGTGCAGTTTACGCCAGACCTGCTGCCCGCCGACCTGATTGGGACGCAGATCTACAACCCGAAGACGGGCGATTTCACGACGAAGAAGGGGCCGATCTTCGGGAACATTATCCTGGCGGATGAGATTAACCGGGCGCCGGCGAAGGTGCAGAGCGCATTGCTCGAGGCGATGCAGGAACGGCAGGTGACGATCGGGGATGAAACCTATTTGCTGGATGAGCCGTTCATGGTATTGGCGACGCAGAACCCGATCGAACAGGAAGGGACCTATCCGCTACCGGAGGCGCAGGTGGACCGGTTCATGCTGAAATTGAGGATCACGTATCCGAGCCGGGCAGAGGAGCGGGAGATCATGGACCGCGTGGACCTGCTGCACCGGACGGTGGTGTCGGCGGTGGTGACGAAGCAGGAGATCCTGGAGGCGCGGGAGGTGGTGAATCAGATTTACGTGGATGACAAGGCGAAGAATTACATTGTGGACATCGTGCACGCGACACGCTATCCGGAGACGTTTGGGCTGAAGATCAGCCATTTGATCGAGTACGGGGCGTCGCCGCGGGCGACGATTTACCTGCAACAGGCGTCGCGGGCGCTGGCGTTTTTGCAAGGCGAAGGCAACGTGTTCCCTAACGATGTGAAGCAAGTGGCCATGGACATTCTGCGCCACCGGGTGAAAGTGACCTATGAGGCCGAAGCTGAGAACATGACGAGCGAGGACATTATCCGGAAGATTCTCGACGCGGTGCCGGTGCCGTAGAAGCCCACCCTCAAGCTGCGCTTGCGGGTGCCCCTGCGGCAATTCTGAAGGAGGAGCGGAAGATGTTGCTGCATAAGATGGAGAGCGATTCGATAACTAGCTTGGGTGACCAGGTGCTTGAAGCGGCGCAGGCGGTGCACCACCGTTTTGGTCCGGGCAAGCCGAAGTTAACCTATGTCGATGCATTGTGCCGGGAACTTGAACTGCGCGAGATCCCGTTTGAGCGCGAAGTGTGGATGGCAGAAGAGCTGCATGGCCTGCCACTGAATGTGGGCTATGCTGTGGACATTGTGGTGGACGGCAAGATCGTTGTTGATGTGATGGCGGCCAGGCGCATCACGCGGGACGATGAAGGGCGGCTGCTGGCGCTGTTGAGCCTGAGCGGACTGCACTTTGGGTATTGCGTAAATTTTCATGCCCGGCAGTTTGAGGCGGGGGTGCGGCGGTTAATTAAGAATTAGGAATTAGGAATTAAGAATTAGGAATTGGGAATCGGGACGTATGGGAAGAATGAGAAGATGAAGGTGCGGGTGAACAATGATTCCATCTGAGGTGATGCAACAGATTCGGCGGATTCAGATTCGGACGCGCCGGATGGTGAATGAGATCCTGGCGGGGCAGTATGAAAGTGTGTTTAAGGGCCAAGGGATGGAATTCAAGGAAGTGCGCGAATACGTGCCGGGCGACGACGTGCGTTCGATTGACTGGAACGTGACGGCGCGGACGGGCCACCCCCACGTCAAGCTGTTGGTGGAGGAGCGGGAATTGACGGTGATGCTGATGGTGGATGCGAGCGGCTCGGGGCGTTTCGGCAGTGTGTCGCGATTCAAGAATGCGCTGGCGGCGGAGTTGTGCGCGGTGCTGGCTTTTTCCGCGATCAAGAACAATGACAAGGTGGGGTTGATCATTTTTACGGGTGACGTCGAGTTGTATGTGCCACCCAGCAAGGGTAGCAAGCATGTGCTGCGCGTGGTGCGCGATATTCTGTACTTTGAACCGAAAGGGACCGGGACGAGTATTCCGGCGGCGCTCCACTATATGAACAACGTGACGAAGCGGCGGGCCGTGGTGTTCCTGGTGTCGGATTTCATGGCGAACGACTATGAACTGGCGTTGCGCATTGCGAACCGGCGCCATGACGTGGTGGCCGTGGTGGTGACGGACCCGCGGGAAGAGCATCTGCCGGACGTCGGGCTGGTGTCGGTGCGTGACGCGGAGTCGGGCAAGGAAACTTTGGTCAACACGAGCGATCCGGAGATTCGCAAGGCCTATGCGGCGGAAGCGCGCCGGCGGGTGCAGCAGCGGGAGGAGATTTTCCGGAGGACGCGGGTGGACGCGATGCAAGTAAGGACGGACGGATCGTACATTGACGAGATTTATCGATTCTTTAGAATGCGTGAACGGCGGTTGGCTTAATTAGGAAATAAGAATTAAGAATTATGGGAAGGATGGGAAGTGACCTGGAGTTGGAGTGAGCGTGACAAGAGGTCCTTCGCTTCGCTCAGGATGGTGGAGTCTTGGAGTTTTTTGCCTATCGTTCCCAAGTTGTACTTGGGAACGAGCGGGAAGTACAACTTGGGAACGAGCGGGAAAGTGACCTGAGGTTGGAGTGAGCGTGACAAGAGATCCTTCGCTTCGCTCAGGATGACGGAGTCTTGGAGTTGCCTATCGTTCCCAAGTACAACTTGGGAACGAGCGGGAACGAGCGGGCCCAGAACGAGCGGACCCAGACGGTTGATGTTGCTTAGAAGGTGAGTTTCGATGCAGCCCGTGGTGGCTTTGGCAGTTGCAATATTGAGTGTGAGCGGTGCGGACGGGGAGGTGAGTCTCCGTGCGCGTTTGGAGCCGCCGGTGACGCCGTTTCATCGGCCGGCGGTGCTGACGGTGACCGTGGAGTCGCCCGCGGGGGTGGAGGCGGCGCTGCCTTCGCTTCCCGAGAAGCTCGAGGGCCTGGAGATTAAGGCGGGCGCGGTCACGACGGCATTGACGGCGAACCAGCGCCGGCGCGTGGAGCAGCACTATACGCTGGATCCCACGGGCCCCGGCCTCTTTTTGGTTCCAACACTCAAGAGCACTTGGGGCGACGGGCAGGAAGCCATCGCGCCGCCGCTGATCCTCCAGGCGCGCGAACTGACGGAGGCGGAGCTGGCTTCCGTACAAACGTTTCAGGACATCGTGTTGCCGAGCGCGATTCTGGGCGAGCAACGAACAGTGCCCTGGGGAACGATCGCCGCGCTGGGTGGCGTGCTGGCCGTGGCGGGTGCGCTCGCGGGCCTGGTGCTGTGGAAGAAGGGCAAGCCGCTGGAAGCGGCGCCACCGCCCGCGGCGTGGGAGACCGCCCTGCGCCGGTTGCGCGAGTTGCAGCAGCGCAAGCTGGCGGAACTGGGCAAGCACGAGCAGTATTACGTGGATTTGTCGGCGATTTTGCGTTTTTACATTGAAGACCGTTTTCATGTACACGCGCCGGAACAAACCACGCAGGAATTCCTGGAGGCGGCCGCGACGAGCGGCTCTTTCAGCGACACGCACCAACGGCTGCTGGCCATCTTCCTGCGCCACGCGGACCGCGTGAAATTCGCGCGCCTCGAACCCACCCACGAAGACATGCACGAGAACTTCGAGGTGGTGCGTCAATTTGTCGAGGAAACCGTGCCGCGCGTCGAAGTCATGAGCGGGGAGGCGGCGGCATGAACCTTATGAATGCGTTCATGTTCAATATGCTCACGTCACCGTGGGTGCTGCTCTTGTTGCCGTTGCCGCCCGTGCTGTTTCTGCTCGAGGCGTTTGCGGGGGCGCCCGGCGCCATGACCATCTCGACGGGTGATGTGCTGGCGCGGCTGCGCGGGCGGGGACGCGAATGGGCGCGGCGGCTGCCGCCCCTACTGCGCTGCCTGGGGCTCTGCGCGCTGATCGTGGCGCTGGCGGGCCCGTTGCACGGGTTTCAGGTGCGCAAAGACCGGGCGAACGTGATCGATATACTGCTGTGCGTGGACGTGTCTGGCAGCATGGCGCAACGCGATTTTGTAGTGGGGGGCGAATACCGGGACCGGCTGTACGTCACGAAACAGGCGGTGTACGAGTTTCTGCAAAGCCGCAAAGAGGGCCAGAATGACCGGTTCGGCATGGACCGCATTGGGCTGGTGCTCTATGCGGGCTATGCGTGGACGGCGGTGCCGCTGACGTTGGACTACGAGATCCTGGAGCGCGAATTGCAGGTGGCGCAGATTGAGAACACGGACCGGCAAAAGGAAGGGACGGCGATCGGCTCGGCCATCGGGCTGGCGGTCAGCCGATTGAAAGAGAGCGAAGCGAAGTCGAAGGTCATGGTGCTGTTGACGGACGGGCTGAATAACCGCGGGGAATTGGACCCAATCACGGCGGCCACGGTGGCGAAACAGTATGGCATCCGGATTTATACGATTGGCGCCGGCTCGACGAAGAGCGGGCTGGTACCCGGTTTGATCATGCCGCAACTGGGCCAAGCCATTGATGAAAAGGCGATGCAGAAGATAGCGGACACCACGGGCGGCAAATACTTTCGCGCGACGGACCTGGATTCGCTCGTGCAGGCCTACGATGAAATCAACCAAATGGAGACGACGGAGATTGAGGTGGGCGACTATTACGAGTACAAAGCCGCGTTCATGCCGTATCTCCTTTTGGGGACACTGGCTTTGCTGTTGGGGTTGTTGGCGCGGCGGCAGTGGTTCGAGGTGCTCCCATGATGCAGGTGCAGTTCGCGTTTCCCGTGACGCAGGCGCCTTTCTGGGCCCTTGCCGGGGTTGGAATGCTCGCGTTGATGTACGTGCTGTTGCGGCACCTGGAGCGGCGGCGCGCCCAGCGGCTGCACCGATTTGTCGAAGCGGAACTCGCCCCACGCCTACTGGCCGGGTACGACGCGCGGGTGCGCCGCCCGCTTCTCTGGCTGACGGTTGCCGGGAGTTTGTTTCTGCTGCTGGCGCTGGCACAGCCACGCTGGGGCCAGGCGTGGGTGGAGAGTACACGCGCGAGCCGGGACGTGTTCGTGGTGCTGGACACGTCGGAAAGCATGAACGCACAAAACCCCTTGCCGAACCGGTTGGAACGGGCCCGCCAGAAGATCCAGGCCTTGGTCAGCCAGTGCCCGGGTGATCGGTTTGGACTGATAGTTTTTTCCGGGGATGCCTTGGTGCAGTGCCCGCTGACGCTGGATCACGGGTATTTCCTGTCCGTGTTGCAAGCCGTGGACACGGACACCATGACGGAGGAGGGGACCGACATCGCGGAGGCGCTCAAAGAGACTCTGGCGGCGTTCGAAGAGGAAGAAGCGGCGGGGGGGGACGATGAGGGGCGCTTGGCCCGAGCGGTGTTGCTGGTAAGCGACGGCGAACAGGTGATGGGGGACGCGCTGGGCGCGGCAGAGGAACTGACGGGAGAAGCGGTGCTTTACGTGATGGGCATCGGCGATCCGGAAGGGGCCGAGGTGACGTACCCGGAGTGGATGCTGCAATACCGGAGAATCCAGCGTCCAAACGAACCGCATCTCAGCAAGCTGGACGAAAAGACGCTATCCAAGATCGCGCTGAAGTCGCCAGAGGGAGTGTATGTGCGGAGCACGCCGGACAACTCGGATGTCAACCATCTGCACCAGGAGATGGAAACGTTGCGGTCGCACGCGGTTTCGGGGGAATTGCGCTTGCACCTGGTGAACCGCTACCGTTGGCCGCTCACCGGCGCGGTGGTGTGTTTTGCGGCAGAGGGGCTGTGGATTGTGGCGATGCCGAATTTACGGCGGTGGCGTCTGCGGCGGGCGGGGTGAGGAGCATGGGAATGATGAAAGTGAAGAGAATGATGGGAAGAAGGGGAGCGCGGTCAAGGGTGTTGGGGGTGGCGGTGTGGTGTCTCTCGGCGGCAGCGGGGGCGTCGGTGCGTGAGGAGTTGCTGGCGGCGGAAGAGTTGTTGCAGGGGGGGCAGGTGGTGGAGGCACTGGAGGCGTACCAGAACCTTCAGGTCGATCATCCTGAGTCGGCGGAAGCCGTGTTGGGGACGGCGTGCGCACAATACCGGGCGGCCGAGGTTGCACTCGGTCAGGCCAAAATGAAAGAGGCGCGGGAATCGTTTGCGGCCGCGCAGGAGACGTTCCAGCGACTGTTCTCGACGGAAGATCCCTGGATTCGAGCGAGTGCGATGTTTGACTACGCGAATGCGGTGGCGAAGACGGCCAAGACGTTCGACCCGCAGAAGGAATATGAGGGCCAGGTGGGGGCGTTGCGCCAGGCAGTGGGTGCGTATGAGGCGGTGTTAACGGCGTATCCGGACCACGTGGGCGCGGTCAAGAACCTGGATCACGTGCGGTATATCTTGAAGAAACTGCTGGAGAACCCGCCTGAGAAACCGGAGCAACCGCCGCAAGCGACCTTTCAGATTCAGGCCACGACGGAGCTACCGGACAAGGAAGCCGTGGTGCAGGAGAATGAGGTGATTCTGCAAGACAAGACGCCGGCGGCGGCGCCATCGGATGAGACGGCGAATGGGAATGGCGGGAAGAATAAAAGGCCAGAGCCGACAGCAAAGAATACGGTGGTCTTATGATCCACGCGATGGTGTCTCTCCTGCTAATGCCCGCCCTCGTGGCGCAACCGCTCAGAGACGTATTGCCCGGGGGATCTTCTCAGGCATTGCCGCCGGGGAGTTCTTCGGAATTGGTGGAGGTGGTGGGCGTGCAGGCGCGGCAGACCGGACAGCCTTCAAGCGATCCGAGCCTGAAACCTTATGCGGGCACGCTGAAGAAACTGCCGTACGACACCTTCTCCCAAATCTACCAGTTTGAACAGCCGGCGCCGTATGACACGCGGGTGCAGTTCCCGCTGGGCGACGACTACCAGACGCATGTGACGCTGCGGAGCAGCGCGGAGCAGAATGCGGTCGGTGTGGCAATCGAGATCGAGACCAAGGACGGGGGCCAAGCGCTAAATGCCGTTGAGGCAAGCGGCACAGCCGTGCGTGGGAAGCCGCTGATTTTCCGCGGGCTGGAACTAAGTGAAGGCGAACTGATAGTCCTGGTGACGATTAAGCAGCCGGACCAGGACCAGAGCCAGCAGCAAAACCAGGGAGGGCAACAGGGAGCGCAGGAGGAGCAGGAGGAGCAACAGAAACAACAGGAGCCACAGGAGCAGAACCAGGAACAGGAAGCGCAGAGCCAGGACCAGGAGCAACAAGAAGACGCGCAGCAGAATGAATCACAGCAGCCTTCGGAGGAGCAGTTGCAGAATATCGAGGCCATTCTGCAGTCGTTGCGTGAAATCGATCGGAAAGAGCAGAAGCAGTCGCAGAACCGCCGTGAACGCGTGATTGTTTCGGGGGACTGGTGGTAATGCGCGTCTTGGAGACCGTGAGAGATTTCTTCGCTTCGCTCGCAAAGACGGCGAAGTCGCTCGCAATGTTCGTTGTGTTATTCATCACCCGGCATCGCCGGAACCCAATGATCTTCCTTCCCGTAGCGTCCGGCCTCTGTGCCGGACGCGACGCTGCAACATACCCCAGACATTCGCAAGCCCAGGCCTTTTCCAATCTTTGGGTCTATCCTGCGAATTCGCGTCCGGCACAGAGGCCGGACGCTACGGGCCTGGTAATGCGGGATTGGAGTCAGCGTGGCAAGAGATTCTTCGCTTCGCTCAGAATGACCGAGTGGGTCAGAATGACCGAGTGGGTCAGCATGACTCAGTCTTGTGGGCGAAGTCGCTGGCTGGCAATGCCGACGGTAGTG
>JACPGD010000563.1 GCA_016182645.1 Candidatus Hydrogenedentota bacterium
CCCGAAGAAGTGTTTCTGATTTGGCTGGTGCTGCTCGTGCGGCGCCGCAGCCAGTCAGCCGCGGCGCCTTCCTGAACCCAGCCTGAACGCATAGAGTACCGTCAAAGCACCCAAGAATGTCACCAAGTCACCTGCGGCATCCCGGAACATCGGAAAGATCCAGTCCATCCGAAACGCGGCGATTCCCCACCGAGGTTGAAACGTGCCGAACCAGATGGGTGAGGCGAGCGCTTCATCGCCGCGGCTATCGCCATCGTTGTCGCCGGCTTGGGTGACCATGACGTAATAGTAGTCGCCGCCGGTTTCGAGGGGGTCACTAAACGTTTCAGAGATTTCATTTCCATTGACGGTACGCGTGTCGATGAGGTCGCCATTGCGGTAGAGGCGGACTTCCGTGAATATATCGCCACTGCCGTCGCGCGCAGTCACCGTGAAATTTCGGGGGGCACCGGCCTCTAAACGAGAACCCATCGGAAAGCCCTCGCTACGGAAATCGAGGAAGAGGTCTTTGTCTTCTGTCGCGTAGACGCGGCGGTTGCGGTGGGCGTCAATGATGGCGTCGCGCGTGAGTTCGGTCGCCAGCGCTCCGGTGCGGAAGTCGTTCTTGGTGCCCCATTCTTTCTGGTGGTTGTCCTGCCCGCCGACCGCGCCGACGCGCCAGCCGAGTTGGTTGGCGCCATCGAGATAGGTGCCAGGGCGGCAGCCGTAGCGGCGCTGGTAGTGGTAAACGTTGAAACCGCCATTGCCGTTCCACGTCTCGATGCCCATGAATTGGGGAATGACGTCGTCGTAGATCTTCGCACCTTCGCGCTTGAGCAAGTCCCAACTGCCCGGATGATTGAAACGGGCGAAGGCCGCGGGCCGCGCGGCAATCCATTCGTACAGCTCGCGCGTGCGGAAATTGTGGATAGCGTCGGTGAAATCGTCGCTATTAATCACGTTGATGTGGCCCAGCAGCGGGTTCGACCACTCGAAGCCCCAGACCGTCACATAGCGGCCCGGCTCGTAGGCCGCCGCCGCGGCGTCGCGCAACTGGTCCCACTTGTGCAGCCAAGGCCACAGGATCAGAAACTCGGCGTGGTCCGTCAGACCGAAGAAATCAAGCTCGCCCTCGTCGCGCGCGTAGGTGTAAGCATCGCGGGGATCGCCTATCGCATCGTTCGAGAGGTGTGAGTGCGCGTGGAGGAAGCCGAAGTACGTGTTGTACTCGACACCGGGAACTTGCTTGGCGGGTTCAGGGGCCACCTCGGCGCCAGGCGCCGGGGAGTGGGGCACTTGGGGCGCGTCCATTTCGGGATCTACTTCGAACGCGGCTTGAGCTATTTCCAGCGCTTCCTGCTTGACGCCCTCGTTCAGTTGAAAAGACTTGATGCCTTCCTGTTGAAAGAAGGCGCGCACTTGGCCCCAGGTCACTTCTGGACCTGAGCCGCGCAGTGCCTGGCCGAGTACGTCGCTGCGCTTCAACTCGACCTGGTCGCGCAGGGCCGCGAGCACCCAGAATTCCCACGGCGTGGGCGCGCGGCGTGCCCCGGCGTGGAAAGTCAAGACGGCGTGCTCCGCCCAGGAAACTTCTCGCGTGTATTCATCGGAATCGAGAAAGCGGATGACCTCCTCCATCTGTTGTTGGAGATCGGACGCATCTTTCGGCGGTGCCTCAGACGCACCCAGTCGCGGCTGCACCGCAGTGCAGAGCACGAACGCCCAAAGGCAGCTAACATGCACGCTCAAGGCAAGGATTGTCCTACCCATCGCACCGCCTAAATTACGCATCGCCCAATGCCGTTCCAAGAAAGTATACCAAGCCGCATAACAACACCAGTTTCACCGCCAGCAGTATAGCATTTCTTCGTGTCTCCCGCGGATGGTTGAAAGGCAATGGGCCGTGCTATAGTTCCCCTTCCTCTCTGGCTGGCGTAGTGTTTCTCTGGGATCAATGCATTCCTGTTCCGTCCAAGGAGAGTCTTGGGCGCCATGCCCAGGCCGCTTCGTCCAGAACATGCAGCCGGCGCTGGTGTGGAGTGGGTCCGCATGCCCTGCCCCGAAGACGGGGCTTGGCGTGCCACCCGAGAGAGGACCGGGCAGCCACCAAAGGCAGCGGCATCGAGGACAAAGACTATGATCATCGGCAGCGGCGCATATCAATACGAAGTCGTTGACCAATGGGGGCGTTTGCCGGTCGGCGTGTCGTTTGGAACGACGCACGGCGTGACCGAAGATGCGCAAGGGCGCATTATCATTCACCACACCGGCAAGGACTGCACGATCTTCTTCGACCCCGAGGGCAACGCGATCACCTGGTGGGGCGCGGACTATGCCACTGGCGCACACGGCATGTTTCTCAACCGCGAAAAGGACGGCGAGTTCCTCTATCTGTCCGCGACCTCCGCGGGTGTCGTCGTGAAGACGACCCTCGAAGGCGAAGAAGTCTCCCGCATCGGCACGCCGCCGCGCCCTGATATCTACGATGCGGACCGGCGCTTTGTTCCCACGGAAACCGCCGTGTCATCTAGCGGCGAGATCTATATCGCCGATGGCTATGGCCAGCCGTGGGTGCACCGCTATTCACCCGCTGCCGAATACCTGGACTCATTCGGCGGTCCCGGCAAGGCGCCGGGCCAATTGAACAACCCGCATGGCGTCAAGACCGACACGCGAAGCGGCCGGGAACTCCTGTTGGTGGCGGACCGGGGCAACCGTCGCTTACAGTATTTCACGCTGGACGGCGAATTCGTCCGCAGCGTCGATGACAACCTGCGCTTGCCATGCACGGCCCTTCCCTGGCGCGATGAACTCTATGTCCCTGACCTGCACTCGCGCCTGACTATTCTGGACAAGAACGACGTGCTCATCACGCACCTCGGCGACCGGCCCGGCTGCTGGGAAAAACCTGGCTGGCCCAACCTGCCACCGTCCGACTGGGAGGTGGGCAAGTTTTCTTCGCCGCACGACCTGCACGTCGATGAGAGAGGCAACATTTACATTGTCGAGTGGCTTTCAAACGGCACGGGCAAAGTGACGAAGCTTCTCCACCTCGGCGGTTCTGCTTGAAGGAAGACTGGGAAGAGATGCCAACCATTTCCGAGTTTTATGGCCTAATTATTCGGATGTATTATGATGCAGATCTTCCTCCACAATTTCCTGCTTGCTATGGGGATGAATCTTATTCTAATTTGCAGTCAAAGTGAGCTTATTGTACAATATGGTCATGGAGGAAACAAACCATGGCCAAGCCAACGAAACTGAGTCGAGCGACGGTGCAGAGGGCCCATCAGCAAGTGGAAACAGCGCACACAGCGGAAG
>JACPGD010000079.1 GCA_016182645.1 Candidatus Hydrogenedentota bacterium
CCCCTCCCGCCCCGATATTGGAGCAAGCGTCTGAAGCTCTACCGGTGGAGGCACCCGCGCCGGCGCCCGCCACAGCGCCAGCCGCCCTAAACGCGCCCGCGTCCGCACCTCAGCCGGCGGCGATTGCACAGGAAGGGCCGGGCCGGATTTCGGGCCGGGTGCTCACGATAGAGGGTGCGCCGGCGCCCGGTGCCGCGGTGCAGGCCGCCGGACGAAACACGTATGGCGCGGCGGATTCACTCCCCCCGCCGCCGGCCGTTACGGTGTGTGACGATGGGGGGGCGTTCGTCCTGGAGCACTTGCCCATCGACGCCTATGCTATTTCGGCACGGACCACCGATGGATTTGCCAGCCGGAGTGTTTCTCTCTTTGATGCCATGCCGCACGCGGAAACGACGCTGATTCTGCGGCCTGGCGGGCCCATTGCAGGGACAGTGCTGGCGGACGGGAAACCCGTGGCGGGGGCGCGCTTGGCGGCATTGTCGCATGACGGCGACGAGCTTTCGCGCTCGCAGGGACGAGCGTTGACGGAAGAAACGGGCGCGGACGGTGCGTTTCGTTTTGCGGTACTGCCCGCCAAGACTTGGGAGTTTTATGTTACCGCGCCGGGACACGCGCCGCTGCCGACACCTGGGATTGACGTGGGCCTCGAGGATGCGGTATTCGAACTGGGGCCGGGCGCGGTGCTCGAGGGGGAGATCGTCGACGTTGCTACAAACAGCCCGGCGGGAAAGGTGGCGATCACGGCGCAGCGCGTAAACTATTCCGTGGAGGCCGACCGCGTCCTTTCAGATGACTCGGGCCATTTCCGCTTTGATGCGCTTGCCGCTGCGGACTATGTCATTGACGTGGCGGACCCGTTGCGCGCGCTTGAAAGCGGCGCGGTTGAGCTCAAGGTGCAGGCGAAGGGCAATCCGCCGCTCGAACTTCGTCTTGCCATGGGCGCCGTTGTGCGTGGCACGTTGATTAACGGCAACACCGGAACGGGCATGGCCGGGGTACGCATCTCTGCCTATCCGGAAGGAGGAAAAGGCACACGCCGCATCTCCAGCCCGACGAGCGAGCAGGGCGCCTTCGAATTTCTGGGCCTGGCGGCCGGCTCCTACCGCCTGCAACCGAGTGGCCTCGCGCCGGGCATCCAAGGGCTGATGCGCGGGGAAGTGTCCCAATTGGTTGATCTGCGTCCCGGCCAAGTGCTTGAAAACGTAGAACTTGTCGCCCGGCCGGGGAGCACGGTTTCAGGCATAGTCGTGCACACGGACGGTACGCCTGCCAGCGGCGCGGACGTCCGTGCAAGTGCGGAAAAGGGTTGGCAGGACCAGACAACCAGCGCGCAGGACGGTACGTTCACGCTGGCCGGGCTCTCGGGACCGGCCGAGGTCACTCTCGCGGCATCTTTGGAGGCGGTGGAAAACAAATACATGGGACCCTTCGCGGTGCCTGGTGAAGGGCTGCACGACCTGCGCATTGTCTTGGACTTGCCAAAAGACGGGCTGATTGCGGGCATCGTCGTGGACGAGCGCGGCCGCCCCCTCACGGCACAAGTCAGCGCCTTCCAGGCTGGCCGGACCTTTCCCGCCACGCCGGGGCACGACGCAACCGGGCCGGACGGCGCCTTTTTGCTGCCCCACCTGTGTCCTGGCCTGTGGAAACTAAATGTTCGCCAGTCCATGGATGACCAGCGGGAAGTGGCCCAAATCCAGCTTGCGGCCGGCCAGCAAAAGCGCGGCGTCCGGCTGGTTTTCGAAGTCGGCCAGCGCCTCAGCATCAGTGGAAAAGTGATGGATGCTGAAGGCTCGCCCCTGCGGGCCCATCTCAGTGCTCAGGAGATTTCAGAAAACCTTGATGGTAGCCGAAGGCTTTCT
Organism: Candidatus Hydrogenedentota bacterium; assembly: GCA_016182645.1. Lineage (GTDB taxonomy): Bacteria > Hydrogenedentota > Hydrogenedentia > Hydrogenedentales > JACPGD01 > JACPGD01. The sequence goes on from JACPGD010000079.1 coordinate 1,866, forward strand.
CCCCCCAGATATGCTCGAGCGGATGCCGAGGGAGTGTATGCCGTCGAAGGGATCTCGCGGGGAACCTATAGCATCGCAGCCCGTGCAACCGGCTACCAGACCGCGCTCAAGTCCGGCATCACCGCCGGAAGTACAGGCGTGGATCTGGTCCTCAAGAAACTACCATCGATTGGTGGCCACGTGGTCACTGAAGATGGACACGCGGTGACGAAGTTCGAAGTAGCGGTGAACAGCCCGGTTGCGATGCATGGGTTCTCCCAATTTCATCAAGTGTCCGACAGTGAAGGCCGCTTTTCCTTGCCCGCACAACCTGCGGACTCCCAACTTCTGCCGTTTGTGGAGGAGGATCCTTCTCCTTATCAGACTATCTACGTTCGTGCCTCGGGCTATCGTCCCGTGAGGCAAAGTCTCGATGATGTGCCAGAAGAGAGTTGGGATGAGTTGCTGATTGAACTGCAACCAGCAACCGCCCGTGTCACCGGTACAGTTTTGGACGCCTATGGAGCACCGGCATCCCACGCCAGCGTCTATTTCCGCGGCAGGGGAAACGACTTGTATCCTCCCGTTACTACTGGGCCGGACGGTAGCTTCGCGATAGATCCGGCGCCCGAAGATCCGCAGCCGTTGTTCGCTAGCCATGAACACCTTGGATACGGGCAAGTCATGGTGGAATTGCCGGGCCAGGGGGAACTGAATGTCGCCATTGTCCTCACGCCGGGCGGCGCCATTGAAGGCACGGTCTCCCATGATGGCGCACCCGTTCCTGGCGCGGATTCCGTCAGTTTCAGATCTGAAATCATCGGGGGCAGGGCGGCGATGCTGGACGACGCCGGCGCTTTTCGGGTCGACAATCTACCGGCAGGACCTGTAGTCATCGAAGTGATTATGCCCAGAGCAGAGGGAGGATTCGACCCGGTGCGCATCCCCATCGAAGTTGTTTCGGGCCAAGTGCAAACGGTGCACCTGGATCCCTTCTCGCCACCCCCGCGCACTTCTGATAAGTAGTACAAGAGCGCGTGCATCCTTGTCCGCGCGCTCAGACGCTCCGCGCGGCGGCGAGGACAAGGAGCACCCAGCCCGCGATAAAGGCGACACCGCCGATAGGCGTAATCGCGCCGAGCCAGCGCTGGCCGGTCACCGCAAGGAGGTAAAGACTACCGGAAAAGATGAGGATGCCCACAAGCCATGCCCAGCAGGCCGCGGGGATCCAGCGCGAAGTCCAGAGCGCGGGGGCGGCGGCGGCGACGGCCAGCAGAGCAAGTGCGTGGTAGAAGTGGTAGCGGACGCCGACTTCGAAGATGTCGAACAAATCTTGCGGCAGGCGCGTTTTCAGCGCGTGTGCGCCGAAGGCGCCGAGACCGACGGCCAGCGCGCCGAGAATGCCGGCGGTGCGGAGAAAGAAGGCTGGAGTGCTCACGTGGGGTGATCCTGGATTTGGGCCGGAGGGGCGGGTCGAGTCGCGCGCTCGGCGAGCGCGCGACTACACGGGAGTAGTGCCGCGCTCGCCGAGCGCGGCACTTGCCTACTGTGCATTCACCCGGGTCAACGTAGACCCGCAGATCTCGACATGCTCATTTGCCTCGAAGACCTCGGGCGGCACGCTCGGCCCCTTGCGCGAGCAGGTCTGATTGAAGATCTCTTTCAGGTTGTTCGCAATGTCCAGCGCGCTCATCCGCTCGATGTGGCGGCGTTCCAACACGTGCAGCGGCTTGCCGTCCTTGAAAAGGGCGATACACGGCGAGGACGGCTGAACGTTGGCCATGTACTCGCGCGCACGCTGGGTCGCCTCGGTGTCCATCCCCGCGAAAACCGTCGCCAGTTCATCGGGGATAATGTCGTTTTGCAGGGCCAGTGTGACCCCTGGCCGAGCGCCGCCCGCGGCGCAGCCGCACACGGAATTCACGACGACCAGCGCCGTTCCAGCCGTATCTTTCAACACCGCGTCCACTTCCTGGGCCGATTTCAGCGGGCGAATGCCCACGGCCGCCAGTTCCTCCCACATCGGGCGCACCTGTTCCGGATCATATAGAGCGGGCATGAGTTGTCTCCTTGGGAAGTTTCGAAATCTGGGGGGGCGGCGGAAGTGAAGTGGACGAGCCTGTGCCAAGCCCCATACCTACCACGGGTTAAAACGACCTCTGCAATCTATTTTATTCCCCCTCGCCCGGGTACGCTCGCTCGCCCGCCAGCAGGTTATTGACACTATTTGCAGTTATGGGCCATGCTGGAGCGAGCTCCAGGCGAGCAGAGGCACACGAGCATGGCGGGACCGTCGAAAGAAGCCCAACTCCTGCGCGAGTTGCACGCGAGTTCCGAGCGCTTTCAGATGCTGTTTGAAAGCAGCAGCGACTTGGTTTGCCTGGTCGAATTGCCTCCGCCCCATGGCAGCGGCAGAATCCTGGATGCCAACCCCACCACCTGCCGCTGGACAGGTTACTCGCGGGCGCAACTGCTGCAGATGCAGATCAAGGACCTGTTGCCCGCGGAGCGGCTGTTGAAGCTGCCCGGCCGCTTGGAGAAGCTGCTCAAGCGGGGCCATATCAAGTTTGAGATGCGGCTCCTGACCCGGCAGGGCAGCCAGATCCCGCTGCTGGCGCACGCGCGGTTGCTGCCGTCCGCGGACACGCCCCAAGTGCTCCTCGTGGCGCAGCGTGGTGAAGCACCGGCGGGGGGGCTCACGGCGGCCGGACCCGAACAGGCGATGTATGAATGCGATTTCTCGACGGGGACGATCGCGTGGAGCGGCGCCACCGATACGGTGCTCGGAGTGAGCAACCATGAATTGGAGAGTTTCGACCAGCAGGCGTGGCAGGACCAAATTCACCCCGAGGATCGCGAGCGCGTGCAAGCTTCCCGGCGTCAGGCGGCGGTGGACGTCAGCAAGTATCACGTGGAATACCGCCTGCGCCATCCGGATGGCCAATTTCGTCCGGTGGAAGATTTCGGTATTATTTTGCCCGCAGAGAACGGCACTGCGAGCCGTGCGCTCGGCGCCATCCGGGACGCCAGCCACAAGCGCGAAGATGAGGCACGGCGGCGCCAGGAACAACAGCAACAGGAGAAGACGGGACGCTTGGAGAGCCTGGGCGTCCTCTCGAGCGGGATTGCCCACGATTTCAACAACATTCTCGTCGGTATCATCGGGTTGACGGATCTTTCTCTGCGCGAACTCCCCCAGGACTCGGAGGTCCACGCCGACCTGCGGGAAGCGTTGCAGGCGGCCCATCGCGCGAAGGAACTCGTCGAGCAGATCCTGACGTTCACCCGACACGCGGAAGAAGCACGGGCGCCGCTGTACCTCCACCTCATCGTGCGCGAGGCGCTCAAGCTGCTGCGCGCGTCCCTTCCATCAACCATCAGCATTATCGAACGGGTGGACGTACAGTCGGGGACCGTCCACGCGAGCGCGAGCCAGATGCACCAACTCGTGATGAACTATTGCGCCAATGCCGCCCAGGCACTCAGCTCGGCTGGGGGGACCATCGAAGTGCGGGTGGACGACGTCGAGGTCGATCACGATTATGCTGCGCAGCATCCCAAACTGCACGCGGGGCCTTATGTCCGGCTGAGCGTTATCGACTCGGGGCATGGCATGTCCGAGGAGATCCAGGCCCATATTTTCGAGCCGTTCTTCACCACCCGTGAACCCGGCAAGGGGACCGGCATGGGCCTGCCCCTCGTCCACGGCATAGTCTCCGATCATGGCGGGGCCGTGGTGGTGGAATCAAAGCCGGGCCTGGGTGCGGCCTTCTACACGTACCTGCCCCGCATCCATAGCGCGGTTGCCCCCCAAAGCCCCGCACCGCCGGAGCAGGCCCACGGCACGGAACGTGTACTTTTTGTGGATGATGAGGAGACCGTCCGGCTATTTGCGCGCAAGGCCTTGCCGCGATTGGGATATGAAGTGACGACGAGTAAGAGCGGAGCCGAAGCGCTCTCGCTATTCCAGAACCAGCCGGGCCGCTACGACTTGCTGATCACCGACCAGATCATGCCCAGCATGACGGGGGACAAGCTCGCGAAGGCGGTCCACCATCTGCGGCCGGAACTTCCCATCCTCTTGTTTACCGGGCTCACGGAGAAAATCAAGGAAGACTTCCTGGCCGAAGCGGGAATCGTGGAAGTGCTTATGAAGCCGGTGGTCATGCACGAGTTGGGAGAGGCCATGCGCCGGGCACTGGACAGACCGAAAAGCGCACAGCTTCGTTAGTACCGGTGGTTGCGCCGCACCGACTTCAGCTTGAGGAGGTTCCCGGTGTATTTCTCTTCGCGCTGGCGCGCCTTCACCTTGTCCTCGTCCTTCGCGCTGCCATAGAGCGCCGGATTGTCGAGGTAGGCGCGTTGCGCCTCTTCGACCGGCGTTTCGTCTTCAAGCTTCCGCTGCTCCTGGCGGATCGCTTCCGCCTTGCGCCGGGCCTGGCGCACTTCCTCCGCCTGTTCCAGGCGGATCTGGACTTTTTCGTCGCTTTCGAGCGGCGCATAATCCACCAGTTTCTGCACCGGCCAGTAGTACCACCGCAGCACCAGCGCGCTGGCGATGAAATCAGAGGCGTTACGCAGCAGCATGTCGCTCTCGATGTAATTGTTCGCGTCGCCCTGGATCTTGTGGTAGCCCTTGGGCGGCACGGACCGGTAGAGAATGCCGTTCCAGGTGTTTTCACCGAGGTCAATGGCGCCTTTGCGGATGCCGCGGACGGTCTCGATGCTGCCAACTACCGGGAAATTCATGTTCCCGCGGACGAACCCCATTTTGGTCTGATACCCGAACGATTTCACGCCGACCCAGAACCACTTGTAGGGGCGCAGGGCAGGCTCCTCCGCGTAGCCGAATTGGCCCGTATATTCCGGTTCCAATGCCCCTGCCACTCCGGCCAGCAGACCAACAGCAAGCGCTATCCACACAACGCGTTGGGCAGTCATGTCAGTCATCCCTCATCTCTCTTTCCGCAGTTTCCGTCAGGAGTTATCCCGCGCCATTGTACCCCATCCGCCTCGAAGTTCCAAGTGGTTGTTTTCGCTCGCGAAGAAACCCCTCTGCTACAATTCAACAAAGAGAACGAGATGGGGACGCCGATCCAATGAAAGGTTGAAGGGGCATGGGAATCACCTATGTCGAAGGGGTGGTGAAAGGAGCAAGTGCCAAGGAGGAGCAGGTACGCTTCCTCGTGGACAGCGGGGCGGCTTACACCTTGCTGCCGGAAGCAGTTTGGAAGGCCCTCAAGATCAAGTCCAAGCGGCGGATGGCCTTTTCCCTGGTGGATGGTACCACCGTCGAGCGAAACATCTCCGAATGCCATATCAGCTTGCCGCAAGGCGAAGGTCATACGCCCGTCATCCTGGGCGAACATGGCGACACGGCGCTGCTCGGCGCGGTCACCCTGGAAGAGCTCGGCTTGGTGCTGAATCCTTTCAGCCGCGAACTCCAACGCATGCGGCTGATGCCGGCGTGAATAGCGTGACGAATACGGGAGAATGCTCTGGCGATCTGGTACGATTGAGCAAGCACTGCTCATGGCTGACTGCGCATGAGAATCTCGCGACTGAGGCGTAAGCGATGGCGATACAAATACAAGAACGCCGTTTTATGACGGCCGAAGAACTTGCCGCGCCGGGCATCCCGGAAAAGTTCGTGGAACTCATCGAAGGGGAATTGATCGAGATGACGCCCGCCGACTGGCACCACAACCGCCTTGCCTCTGAATTTGAGTTTCTTTTCCGGGAGTTCTGCCGTGTGCACCGGGAATTGGACTATGGTGGTGATAACGATGGCTTCTTATTGCAGCGGAATCCGGACACGGTGCTGTCTCCTGATGCCTCGCTGTTTCGGCGGCGCGGGCAAGTCGAGAGACCGTGGAGGTCGTTTGCACCGGAGATCGTGGTGGAAGTCCTCTCCCCCACCAGCAGCCCAATCGAGATGGCTGTAAAGCGGCATCGCTATTTTGATGCAGGCACGGAGCAATTCTGGCTCGTAGATCCTGTCAAGCACCAGATCGAGGTGCACCATCGCGGTGGACGCCTTGTTACCGCGACGGGCAGCGCCGTGCTGGAAGCCGAGGGGATCGCCACCGGGCTGCGTATCGACCTCGCGGA
>JACPGD010000080.1 GCA_016182645.1 Candidatus Hydrogenedentota bacterium
GATTGTCCTGACGCCGCAGCAATCCGGGCGGGCTTTGTTTCGCGGTTAACATGACCGTTCCGAGTTCCGAGTTCCGAGTCCCAAGTTTCGAGTTTCGCCCGATCATCCTTCTCCCTCCAGCACCTCCTGTCTGATCACCTGGTAAAACATCATCGCGGTGCAGCCGCTGAAGGCAATGGCGAGATGAGCGGCCTCATCGATTTCCTGGGAGGTGATGCCCAATTTCCGCGCGGACTCGAGATGGATCTTCAGGCATGGCGCACAGCGTTGGGCAATGGACAGTGCAATGGCCATCAGCTTCTTGTTTCGTGCGTCAATCCGCCCCGGACGGTTGGCCTCCTTTAGAAACGTCTTGAAGGCGGCCAGTCCGTCGTCTGTTGCAGGAACAGGTTCTCGCGCTGTAGGTGGAGTTTCACAGCACGACTCGAGAACGGGGCTGGAAGCCCCGGCTACCGCAGGCGCTTCTTGTGAATTCATGGCAATCATTCCTTGCGTGCCGATGAGGCGTTTCAACGTGGTGTTCTTCACGCGGATTTCGCTGGCGGTGCAGGCGGGTGGGCGGGCGACGATTCGACCGATAACGGAAGTGGCGTGGTGGCCGCGCTCCCACATCTCCATCAGAAACGCTTTGCCTTCACGTTCCGAAAACGCAATGAGCAATCCACCCGAGGTCTGGGGATCGAAGAGGACCGGCAGGCCGCCGGGCGCGCCGTTGCTGTGCGCGGCCTCCACTTTCACAAAGCTCATCGCATAGGCCTGGTTCCGGTCGACGGCGCCGCTGAAGACCTCGCGCGCGATGCACTCGGGCACCGCGCCCAGCACGGGCACTGCCGCCAGATCGATTTCCGCATCGACGCCACTGCCGCGGACCATGGAAACGAGGTGGCCCGCAAGGCCGAAACCGGTGATGTCCGTGCAGGCGTGCGCCCCATACTTCACCATGAGCTCGCCCGCGTCCCGGTTGAGCGTGGCCATCCACGCGCCGGCTTCTTCGAGGCATTCCGGCGAGACCAGGCCCAGTTGCGCCGCGAAAGAGATCATGCCGGTCCCCAGCGGCTTGGTCAGAAGCAGCAGGTCGCCCGGCTGCGCGCGGTCACGCTCGACCGCTGCATCCGCAGGCACCAGCCCCGTCACAGCGAAGCCGCACTTGATCTCCGGGTCGTTGATGCTGTGCCCACCGAGCAGCACGCAGGCGGCTTCTTCGATCTTGTCCATGCCGCCGCGCAGGATTTCCTCGAGGATGCCGCCATCGAGTTCATCAATTGGAAAACCCACAATCGACAGGGCCGTGAGCGGCGTGCCGCCCATGGCGTACACGTCGCTGAGCGAGTTGGCGGCGGCAATCTGGCCGAAGAGATAGGGGTCATCGACACATGGCGTGAAGACATCCACCGTCTGCACCAGTGCGCGCTGCTCGTCCAGTCGAAACACGCCGGCGTCGTCGCCGGCGGCCGCGCCGACGATCACGCGGGGGTCGGAAATCCCGGGCAAGCGCCCCAATATCCGGGCGAGATCCGCCTGGCCGATCTTGGAAGCACACCCCGCCTTGCGCACGTGCCGCGTCAGGGCCACGCGCTCCAGTTTCCGCTCTGGCCGTTCGCCCGCGCACGGACACACTTTGGCAGTGAGCAACGATGGACAGGGGCAGGGATGCGCGGGATTGCAAATGCAATGCCCCAGCCGTTGCGAACGCTCCATCACCGCGCGGCGTCTGGCCATGTCGATCGTGGTCATGGCTCCCCCGGCGTTGTGGACAAAGTGGGTCCAGTGGATAAACACGGACGAACATGGACGGACACAGACGCATTGCGGGCAGCAATGTTGCGCAGCGCGTCGGCCACGGCGCGTTCTTCGCCTTCTAGAACGGTGCGCAGGTCCAGCAGCACATTGTCCTCGTGGATGCGCGCGATAATCGGGGGTTCCTGTTGGCGGAGTTGCCGGGCGAGTGCGTCCGCGCTCAGGCCAGGCACGCTTACCGCCAAGGCGTAGCTGGGAATGGCCACTCCCGGCAGCGACCCGCCGCCCATGGCACCCTCGACCGCGCGCACGGCGCATTCCAGCGGGAGTGCTGAGGCGTCCAGCACGCGCTTGAGTTCCTGTGCGCGCTGTTTGAGGCGCGCCGCAGGCAGCGACAGCATCCGCAGAGTCGGATGTTCCTCACGCAATCGCCGCGGTTCGAGAAACAGACGCAAGGTGTGCTCCAGCGCCATGTCTTCCAATTTTCCGATGCGCAACATCCGGGTGAGCGGGTGTTTCTTGATGCGCTGGACAAGCGCCTGCGGCCCGCCGATTAACTTGTCGCCACTGAAGCACACCAGGTCCGCGCCCGCTGCCACGCTCTCCTGCACCGTCGGCTCATGCGGCAGGCCAAAGTCCTCCAGGTTCACCAGTGCACCGCAACCTAAGTCGTCCAACACCAACAACGGCTGCCGCTTCTTGAGTTTCACCAATTCCGCGCTGGCCACCGATTTCGTGAAGCCAATCACCTTGTAGTTGCTCGGATTGACGCGCAGGACCGCCGCGGTGTTTTCCGTCAGCGCCGCTTCGTAATCGCGCAACTGCGTCTTGTTGGTCGTGCCCACCTCTACCAGTTTCGCGCCGCTTTGGTGTATGCAGTCCGGAAGCCGGAATGAACCGCCGATCTCGATCAATTGGCCGCGCGAAACGATGACCTCTTTGCCCGCGCACAGGACGGTCAACAACAATAGCGTGGCCGCGGCGTTGTTGTTTACGACGAGCGCCGCTTCCGCGCCCGTGAGCCGGCACAGGAGTCGTTCCGTCGTGAAATTGCGCTTGCCGCGCTCGCCTGCCTCGAGATCAATTTGCAGGTTGCAGCAGCCGTCGAGCTGCGCCAGTGCCTGGACGGCCCGCTTCGGCAACACGGCGCGCCCCAGACCGGTGTGAAGTATGATCCCGGTGGCGTTTACCACCGGCCGCAGCCGCTGGCGTTCCTCCTCGCCCAAGAAATCAGCGACGCGCCCTGCCACCTCGGCAACTTCGGGAACAATGCCGGAGGCCGCAGCCGGACCGCGGAACCACTCCACCGCCGCGCGCACCGCCTCGACCACGAACGGGCGTGGGTGCTCCTCCAGCAGCACTTTCACCGCCGCTGTTTCGAGCAGTGTCGACGTCGACGGCAAGTCACGGCGCGAATCTGTTGTGTTGGCTGCTGGCGGCGCCGTCTTCATGCCGAGGCGCCTCCGTGTCGAAAGAGGAAAGGACGTAAAGGACGGAAGAGACACAAAGGACGTTCAGCATCCGGGTGGGTCTGCCATGACAGGCGCCTGACCTGAGTCAAGGGCCGTCCGGCAGGCCAGCAGATCCTGGCGGACATTTCCGGGCTTACGGAGGTGAAAAAGAATGGCGGAGGTGCATGGGAGTCGAACCCACCTGCCGCCGTGAGGCGGCACAACGGTTTTGAAGACCGCGGGAGCCACCGGGCCCCCTTCACCTCCGGAAAAGGCGGACCGGCCTGTCCGCCCTTGAAGCACGATGTTCGTAAGAACCCCCACATCGACGATAGATCCCCCGGGCGCCCCGGGTGAGGGCATCCCTGCGGTGCACGCAACGCGTACTCCTCCCCCTGAGAAGAACTACGACTAAGCTAATCCCACAATAGTACAAGCTTAGGAATTTTGCAAGAAAAAGTTGCGCCGATAATACTACGAATTCCCCGTAGCCAGGTCTTCCCGCCCCGTTCTTGATTCCGCGCACACGGCTGAAGACCCCCTGCTGGCGCCCGGCACGGGGCTGGAAGCCCCGGCTACGCTCGATAGTGGTTGGCTGTCTCCCGCACGATATCCGCAGCCAACGCGCAGTGTTCCGGTTGCCACTTCTCGCAGAAGGTCACCCAGCGGATAAACGTCTTAAGGAAGTCACGTGCATTCGGACAGCTCTCGGCGGAATAGGTATAGGTACGGGATGCCGGCGGCACCGAATAGGGGAAACACCCTTCCTCGGTCTTGCGCCGCAGCACCTCGAGTGCGGCGGGCATGAGATAGTACTCCGCCAGGCTGGCCGTCGAGATTCCCGCGTTGGCGAGGGTGGCTGCGAACTCGGCCGGGGGGCAGCGGAAAGCGCCCGGCGCGAGGTTGAACCCCATCATCCAGCACGAGAACACGTCCACGTAGCTGGGAATGGGAACCGGCGTGACCCCCGGAATTTCGGACAGGAGTCGATACGTGAGCCGCGCCATTTTGTCCCGGTGCGCCACCCATTCGCGGACGTGTTCGAGCTGGGCGAGGCAGATGGCCGCGGTGCATTGCGGCATGCGGTAGGCATAGCCGACATCCGTGTGGACGCGGCCAAAGCCGGCCCTCATCGTGCCGGCGCGGTTCTGTGCACAGTAGCGCGCGCGCTCGTGCAGTTCCGGGTCGTTGGTCACCATGCAGCCGCCGGTGTCCGACCCCATCGTCTTCTCTGGGTCGAACGAAAAACAAGCTGCATGGCCCAGCGTTCCCGCCAGCCGTGCTTTGTACTGTCCGAATACCGCCTGGCAACAGTCCTCGAACACCATCAGACCGTGCTGCGCCGCCAGGGCATTGATCGGGTCCATGTCGCAGAAGATACCGGTCTTGTGTACACAGAGAATGGCGCGCGTGCGCGGGCCAAGACAGGGCGCGATCGTTTCCGCGCTGAAGTTGATATTGCCGGGCGGTGTGTCGGGAAAGACCGGAATCAGGTCCTGCGCGAGCAATCCCTGCACGGTGCCGTAGTCCGTGATTGGACTGACAATCACCTCGTCGCCTGGCGCAAAGTCACACGCGAGAAACAGCCCGTGCAGCGCGGGGGTGCACCCCGGCGTCGCGATGCAGTACTGCACACCCAGCGCCTCCGCGAACGCTTTTTCGAAGCGCCCCATCATGTCCGTCGTCATCCCGGAATCCACAACTTCCCGCAGATATTTCAACGCATTGGGCGCAAGGGTGCGTGGAAAGGGGGATGGCAGCCCCTCGGCGAGGAGTTTTGCGGAGGCGCGGAAGGGTTTCTTGGGTCTGCCCGGCATGCCGAATCCTCAGCGCTGGCGGTATAACGCGCGCATTTCTTCGTTCAGCACCATGGATTCCGGCGTTGCGGGGGTGGCCCGCAGCCGCTGGCTTTCTTCGTCGTTCACTAGAAAGTCGACCACTTCATTGGGCTCCGCCAGCCACACGGCATCACCGCCAATCTCCTTCACCGCTTGGAAACGCGCCTCGAGTTCTTCGCTCGTGCAGTCCTTGGCCGGGTGAATCGGCTTGCCCGGCATCGGGCAGTGGCAATAATCGATGATCCAGCCGCCGAGCGCGCGCGCCTGCTGCAGCCGCTTGTAGGGATCGAACTTCGAGTAGAACGGCCCCGGCCATTCGGTGTGGATCGGGCAGCGGCCCAGCCACATCAAGTCCGTCGCCTTCGTGTTCACCCAGTCATAAATGGTCATGATTGCCTTGTAGCCACCGAGCGGCGCGAAATGGAGCGACGCTGGATGACCTTGATTGCTGCCGGGCACGCAGAAAACCGTGACCGGCAGTCCGATCGCATCCTCGAGTACTTTCCGCGCATCCGCCACCTCGACTTGACCGTTCTCGAAGCTTGTGCTCGCGTGCGTCATCGAGTGCGAGGAAAAGCCCCAGCCTTCCTTCGCCAGCCCCTGGATGTCGCCGCGGTTGAGCACCATCATCCCGTGGTAGCTGCTGCCTGGCACATTCCGCGGGACACCAATCTGTGAACTGACCAGGCACACGTGACCCGACACACCGTACTTGCGATGCAACGGCACCGCATGCTTGAGCAGGTCCTGCGCCCCTTCGTCATAGGTAATCGAATAGACCCATTTCTTGCCGCCCTTCCATGGCCCGGCTTGCGCCGCGCGCGCACTATCCGTCAAAGACGCCAACCCCGCAGCGCCCGCGCTTTCCAAGAACGCCCGCCGTCCCATCCCGCTGTTTTCGCTCATCCGCTCCTCTCCCTGTTGTGCCTTTCCCCCGGCTAAAACTCAATCCACGAAATCTGCGTCACCAACTGGTCCAACGCCGCATATGACAGCGCCGCATTCGTCGCATACGCCGGCGTCTCGTTACTTGGGAACGTCGCCAGCGTCGCATCTCCCACCAGGAACACGTCGAAATCCTGCGACAGATTCTCGTAGCCCGCCGTGGTGGACTTGAAACACATGTCCGCGCAGTACCCTGTCAACAGGATATGACGGACACCGTTCTCCTTCAGGAAGTCGCGCAGCGGTGCGTATCCTTCCTTGTCGTAGATCATGACGTCCTCCGGTTTCGTTTCAATCCCCTTGACCACCGGAATCGGCAGATCCCAGAAACCGGCGCCATTGTAGTGATCGCCGGAATCCAATCCGGGGAATTGCTTGAAATACTCAAGCACCGGCGTGTCCGTCTCGAACTTCAGCACGCTCGGCAGCGGGCTGGCGGTGTAGTTGAAGCTGTTCAGCTTCTCGTGCAGCTCCTGGCGGCCTTGTTTGCGCTCCGCCGCGGAAGGCGTGGCACGGAACGAACGATAGAGCTTCTTGCGTATGGGATCTTCCTCCCCCGGTTGGCTGTAGAGAACCAGGGACACATGCCCACGCATTTGCTGCAAGAACGGATTCAGCACCTTCGTGATGTGCTCGTGCGAAAGGTGGTTCTTGATCGGCGTGCAGAAATCCGCCACGCCGGCGGGCTCCGGTGTGCGCCAACCCTGCCCGTCGTCGATGCCCCAGGGATGCACCACGATGAGCGCCGTGTCCTTGCCACGCAGATGGTTCGGCATTTCAATGATGCCACGGGCATTGTACGAAAAGCGCCACGCGCGCACGTGCAGGTCCGCACCTGGGTCGTCCACGATGGGCGGCGCCTCAAAACGGGCCACCTCCACCACCGGCTGCACCCACTCCGGGTGGTCCGCCAGGATCGGCTGCGGTTGCGCCACCGGCGCGAGCGTATTCTGGTAAGCCCGCGGTTCCGCAACGGCGACCGCCCCCAGAGACACAACGGCAACAATAACACTCCACCCTTTGGACATGACGCCTCCTCATGCCTTTCAATCACCACAACCACGTCCGATCGGTCCGATCCGAGCGATCCGTCCGATTATTTCCCAAGCTCACACCACTTTACCTAGCGCCGCGTCCCATTTCACACTCTCGCCGCTCTGCTCGGACAACACGGCCATGTGGCAACAGGTCGCCCCTATGCAGCCCGCCTCGACGGGCGCAATCGTCTGCTCGCGCGTCCGCATACAATGAAAGAAGTCTTCGAGATGGGGTCCGTTGAGCACGCCCGCCGACGGCACAATTTCTTCCTGGTCCCCGCGCCAAATGGACATTTCGTCCATTTCCCGGATCTCGAGCACGCCCTCCGAGCCGATGTAGCGTTCGTTCAGGCCAAACTTGCCGTTCACGTACGTCGTTGTATACGTGAACAAGAACTTCTCGGGATATTCGAGCAAGACGGCAATCGTGTCGGGGCAGGTGCGCCCGTCCTTCATTTCGTAGAGGCCGCCCACCGAC
>JACPGD010000558.1 GCA_016182645.1 Candidatus Hydrogenedentota bacterium
ACGGGTAAGCCTAGCATTTCACACGAGGTTTTGCAATATGGGAGCGGCTTGACCACGGATGGTGCCGCTTCGTCGCGCTTCACCCTAAGTACCCCCTCCGCGGTTGATCGTATTGTGCTCAGTCGTCTGACGAAAGGCAATAAAGGCGCGCTGAGATTGCGCTCAGTCCCGAGCATCTTCCAGCCTCTTGACCTCTTCGTATTCCAACTCGGCTTCCTCGCGATGGCCCAAATTCTCCAGGACAACGCCAAGAATGAAATGGTTCTCAGCGTCTTGGGGCGCCATCTCGACCGCGCGCCGGGCGAGCGGGAGCGCGTCCTCATGCTTGCCCGCCCAGGCGAGCACCCGTGCGAGGTTGCATAGCGCATGGGCGTGAGTGGCGGGCGTGATCTCCGCTTCGACATCCAGTTTCACGCGGAGTTGGACGTCCTCGTTCCAATGCGGGCCGGGGTGAAGCCTGTCCGTTTCAGCCATTACATTCATAACCAGCAGTGCGAGTTGGCGGTAACCCTCGATCGTGGAGTGAACATGATCGAGGAAGAATTCCTTTCCGGGGATCCCGTGGGGGGAACTGCCGGCAGCAAACGCTTCGAAATCCACCAGCGGCGCCTGGGTCTTTGCGGCTACGTCGCGAACCGCTTCAATGAAACTCGAGGGTGCACGCAAGGGACAAACATCCTCGTCGCGCGCCTGCGTCAGCCCCGCGCGCGCCTCCCCGTATCGTCCCAACCGGAGCAGCGCCTGGCCTCGTCGGTACAACGCATCCGCACAGCGTCCATCCAGGGCCAGCGCCTTGTCCAGAAACTCCAGCGCGGCGCCGGCCTGTCCTTCCCCCAACGCGGTTTCACCCAGTTTCAGAAGACGGCTGAACTCGCCATACACTGTGTCGCTCATCCCGTCCTTGTTTACACTCTTAAAGGGTGTACAATCCGCAAGATTGGACGGCGGCGTGATAAAAACAATGCTCGCGCCGGCATCCTTGGCAATTCTGCTCATTGCTTCCAAGTTATAGCGAAAATGTTGGAGCACGCCCGCGCGCCATGCTTCGTCCCGTTCATATTGCGACGGACCAAAACGCTGATCGAGCATCGTGTCGACTTCCGCGGAGAGCAAGCGCCCGCCGTCTTGAGTCAACTGCGCGGCCCGTTTCCCCTGCGCCAAACGCGCCACGACGGTGTATACCCGCGAGTGGCCCAGCCCCGCCAGCGTCGCCCGCACAAACGCGGGCATCTCGATGAGATTCGAGTAGCTGCGTCGCTCCAGAAACTCGTTGTCGCCGGAATACACAAGGAAGAGGTTCGGTTCGTATTGCGCCAGTTCCCGCATCAGCCGGACACTGCGATAACTGGCATAACTGATCCCACCCGCGTTGATCAGTTCCCAGCGCTGCGACGGGTCACACTTGGGCAGCATCGCCCGCAGCCAACCGCAACACGACGTCAAATCGTCATAAGGATGGCCATACATCGTGCTGCCGCCCACACAAAAAATGCGAAACGTCCCCGGCGCCTTCTGCGCGGGGAATTCCTGGCGGTTGAAAAAGGGGAGTTTGGACTCCGCCGTGACCGGCGTCGCCGCCCCGTCTGCCCCTATACCCGGCACAAACAACGGCGCATATCCGGCGAAGCCAACGAAGGGATCGCTGTTGTCCGCGGCGGGCGCCACGCCCGCAAGCCAGAGTGCGGCTTCCACGGCCACAAACAGAGACGCCAGAACCACGGCGAGAAAGAGGATGTACTTAAGTCTGCTGCCCGGCACGGCCCGGCTTCGCTTGCTGCGCCTCGATTCTGTCAAATAGACGGCCACACTTTCCGGATTTCCGCGAGCGCGCGTTGGAACGATTGTCGCACGGGGCCGGGCAGTTCTGGAGTCTCGGCTTCGAGGGTGCGGATCGCCTTTCCAATCTGACCGAGCATTTCGGAAGACGAAGTCCATCCCGCCTCCAGCGCACTGAATAACTGACGGCGCTCCTCGGAATCCGCCAGTTCGGCCGCTGCCCTTCTTAGATCAGGGATGAAGTCGTTGACATGCATGCCCCGGGCCTCTTAGGTTTCCTCCAGCCACCGCTGGTATTGCTCAGCATCCCTTGCTTCAATGGCCGCACGCTCCACTGCGGGCAGCGTCCATGTGGGCGTGATCAGCTCGGCAGGGTATTCCGCACTTGCCAACACATCACGGTAGTCTTGCTTGGCGATGGGCATCCACTCCCGAATCCTCTCGAGGGAGTTGCCGGCCAGTTTGAGAATCGCCAGATGTACCCGTGGAACCTCCCGTTCATAGCTGGCCTGGCCGTACCGGCCAAGTTCCTCCCGAACTTTGGCGCGTGCCGCGGCATCGGGGAACAGTGCGCGGAGTTTTCGCGCGAGTATTGCTTCGTGGTCGATCAATTTAATGTTACCTTCTCGCCGCTCTCACGCCCTCACGTTCCGACGTTCCCGCGTTCCCGCGTTCACACCTTCCCGCGTTCACACGTTCACACTCCATCCCTTCCGATACTGCTTCCTGATGTACCGCGCCGCCTCCGGCACATTGGCGACTTCCAACTTCTCTGCATCCCATTCGAGATGCTTCCGGGTCCGCACAGCGACCGTGCCTAAGAGCACCGCCTCAGTTAAGGGACCGGCAAAATCGAAGTTTGACCGCGCCGGCGAACCGCCCTTGCAGGCTTCGATCCATTCGGTGTGATGCCCGATGCTGCGTGGCAGTGTCTGCGTAGGCGGCGTGAAAGTGTCCATCC
>JACPGD010000065.1 GCA_016182645.1 Candidatus Hydrogenedentota bacterium
GAGCAATCAAATGCCTGAAACGTGGAGCATGTCGCCAGGCTTGACTGGGATATCCGCGGCGGAGGAAGGCACGGTTGGTTCCGCCCCTTCGCTTCTGAGGTGAAACGCGGTGGCGCTGCGAATCCGACAGACGCCGTCGCGAGTGGCGCGGATGGTGCTCTCGGTTAGCTGTCCTCCGCGCCAGGCGATATCCACCTCGTAGCCGCCCCGCGCGCGGAGCCCCTTCACCTGGCCATCCGGCCAGGCGGGCGGCAGCGCCGGCAGGAGGCGGATTTCTCCGCCGTGACTCTGGAGGAGCATCTCCGCGATGCCGGCGGCGCCGGCGAGGTTGCCGTCGATGACGAAGATGTTGTCTTTGGCCCCGCCTATCCCGGCGGCGGAGAACGTAAGAAGGTTGTTGTCCGTCATTTTGCGGAGCAACGCGAGCACGCTGTCGTGCGCCAGCGCACCGTCGCCCAGCCGTGCATAAAAGTTGATCAGGTTGGCGCGGCTCCATTCGACGTCTTCCCAATTCGGCTGGCTAATGCGCCGCTCGACGGCGACGCGCGCCGCTTGGGCCAGTTCCGGTGTGCGTTGCGGTGTAATCTGGTCAAAGGGATACAGCGCGATGAGGTGGACCATATGCCGGTGGTGGGGGATGCCGTCCTCGAAATCCTCGAGCCATTCCTGCAACTGGCCGTGTTTGCCGATCTTTAAGGGCGGCAGCTTGGCTCGGGCCGCTTCCAATGTGGCGGCGAATTCAGTATCCACCCCGAGGAGGCGGTTGGCTTCGATGCACTGCGAGAACAGCTCGCGCACGAGAACTGTGTCGCAGGTGGGGCCCATGGATTCGCTGGCGCGACTGCCATCGGGCGCGATAAACCAGTTTTCTGGCGACGGCGCCGGTCCCGTGACGAGATAATGGTATTCGGGATGCTCGACAAGATACGCCAGGAAGAATTCCGCTGCTTCCTTGAGTGCGGGATAGGCGCGCTCGGCCAGAAACGCGCGGTCGCCGGTGAACTGATAGTGCTCCCACAGGTGCGAGGCCAGCCAGACCCCGGCGGTGGTATTTGCGCCCCAGGTGACGCCCCAGCCCAGATCGGTGTAGCGCCAGGCATTGGTGACGGCATGACACACCCAGCCGGGGCAGCCGTAGGTCTCGCGCGCGGTGATGCGGCCAGGCGCGCGCAGCGACTCGATGAAGTTCAGCAGCGGCGTGTGACATTCGCTCAGGTTGCACACCTCCGCGGGCCAGTAGTTCTGCTGCGTGTTGATGTCCAGGTGGAAATCGCAGGTCCAGCCCATGCCGCAGGCCAGGCTGTCATTCCAGATCCCCTGGAGATTCGCGGGCAGCGGCGAGTTCTCCCGGGAAGACGCGATCAGGAGGTAGCGCACGTATTGAAAGAACGTCTCGATCAGTTCCGGGTCATCGCCGCCCGCGCGCACGCGCTCGAGGCGCTGATTGGTGGGCAGCGCGTCAAGTATGCTCGGGCCGAGATCCAAGGAGACGCGCCGGAAGAGACGCTGGTGGTCCGCTATGTGGGCGGCGAGAAGCTGCTCGAACGGCTTCCTGCTGGCGGCTGCGATTTGCTCGCGGCATAGTGCTTCCGGATCTCCGCTAAGGAAATCGGTGTTGATGGCCACGAAGATTGTCGCGGCGTTCGCGCCCGCCACCGTGAGCGCGTTGTTTGCCGCGCTGACTCGCCCGCCGTCCGCGACGAGCTTCAGTCGCGCGCAGAAACGCACCCCGCATTTCCCGTCGCTTTGCCGGGTTTCGTAGGCATGGCCCGTAACGGCGAGGGATTCCGGTTCAGGAGCACTTATTTCCGAGGGGTTCTCTCCGGCATTTATCGCCGCTTCAAAGGACAGCGCGCCCAGCGTGCTGGCCACCAGACGGATGACCAGCACTTGATCGACGCTGGAGCACAGGACCGACCGTTCGTAGCGCACGCCGTCCGCCGTGTACTGGACGCTGGCATTCGCCGCATCCAAATCCAGCTCGCGGCGGTAGCCGTGGATGTCACCGCTAGTCTCAGGAAAGCGGAGCAGCAGCTCGCCCAGCGGCAGGTGCGTGCAGTAGTTGCCTTTCTTGTGCAACATATACTTCCGGCAAAGGACCTGCGCTTCCGCGTAACGGCCCTCAAACAGCGCCGTGCGGATCTCGGCCAAATGTTCCCGCGTGCCCAAGTCTTTGGGCGTTTCCGCCTCGCCCGACCACACCGTGGATTCGTTGAGTGCGAGGTGCTCGGCATCCACGCCGCCAAAGACCATGGCGCCCAGACGCCCGTTGCCCACGGGCAGCGCATCCATCCAGCACGTGGCCGGCTGCTGATACCAGAGCGTTGGCGGATTCCACGCTGGAATTTCCGCCGGGGCGGCAAACTGCGCCATCAACACAACACCCATGAGGAGCAACAACGGTCTATTCATTTCGCGATATCACCCCTTTGTTCACCCACGCGTTTGGGGTAGCCGGGGGTTGCCACACCCCCGGCTCCGGAAAATCCACGCAGGCATTGCTCAGCGTGCAGGTCCGCAGGGGGTGTGGCAACCCCCTGCTACCCGGGCGACAATGTTAGACACGATCCCATTTGACAAGGTGTCAAAACGGCTACATAATGCCAGCATAGCGCAGGTGCAGTCTTGCGCACGCATGGGGAGAATCGGGGGTTGTTTTCCATGTCTACATTGCCACAACATCGCGCCAACGCTTGGGGTGTCTTGCCGCGCGCCACGCTCGTAGTCCTGCGCATGGCGATTGGCTGGCATTTCCTCTATGAGGGGCTGGTGAAGCTGGCCGATCCGCAGTGGACCAGCGCGGGGTATCTGCTGGGATCGCGCTGGTGGCTTTCGGATTATTTTCACCAGATCGCCGCCGATCCGGAAATGCTGCGTGCCGTGGACCTCCTGAACATGTGGGGGCTCACGCTGGTCGGTCTGGGGCTGATTTGCGGCGGCCTGACGCGGCTGGCGTGTCTGGCGGGCGCGGTATTGCTGGCACTCTATTACATCGCGCAACCGCCCTTTCTCGGCGCGGGCGGCAGACTGGAAGGAAGCTACCTCTTCCTGGACAAGAACGCCATCGAACTCATGGCGCTCCTAGCGTTGATGTGCCTGCCGACGGGCCGGTTTGCTGGGGTGGACGGGCTGATCATTTCCCGATGGAAGGCGTGGCAGTCAGCCCCGCCAACACCCGATGATTCGCCGGGGCAGGTGCCCGTGGCGCGGCGCGAACTGCTGCGGCACCTCGTGTCCTTGCCAGTGTTGGGAGCATTTGTATATGCGTTCGATAAGAAGCGCGGCTGGGACAGTTTCGAGGTCAAGCACCTGATGCAGTGGCAGCGCGCAACGCCGGTGGACGCGCTTTCCGGCGCGACGTTGAAAACGTTTCGCTTCGCGCAGTTGAACGAACTCAAGGGGAAAGTGCCGCACACGTTTCGCTTCGCGCAGTTGAACGAACTCAAGGGGAAAGTGCCGCACGCGAAGATTGGTAACCTCGATCTCAGTCGCGTCATTCTGGGCGGGAATCTGATCGGCGGCTGGGCGCACGCGCGCGACCTCATTTACGCTTCAAGCTTGGTCAAGGCCTACCACACCGATGAGAAAGTGTTCGAGACCTTTCGCCTCGCGGAGCAGTGCGGCATCAATACCATCCTGACCAGTCCGCTGCTCTGTCGCGTCATCACCGACTACTGGAAGAAGGACGGCGGCAAGATTCAGTTCATCTCGGATTGCGGCGGGTCGAATTGCCTGGAAGCGGCGCAGCAATCCATCGACATGGGCGCGCACGCCTGCTATGTGCAAGGGGCCACCGCCGACAATCTTGTCGTCAAGCAGGATTTCGACACCATTGCGAAACTGCTCGAACTGACGCGGCGCAACGGTCTGCCCGCCGGCATCGGCGCGCACCGGCTCGAAACCGTGCAGGCGTGCGTGGAAAAGGGCCTCACGCCGGACTTCTGGATGAAGACCCTGCACCACATCGACTACTGGTCGGCCAAGCCCCAGCCCGAATGCGACAACATCTGGTGCCTGGACCCCGAAGCGACCATCGCCTACATGGAACAGTTGTCCGAGCCCTGGATCGCTTTTAAGACCCTCGCGGCCGGCGCGATCCATCCTGCGGTGGCGTTTCCTTATGCCTTCAAGAACGGCGCCGATTTCATATGCGTGGGCATGTACGACTTCCAGATGGTCGACAACGTGAACCTCTTCCTCGACGTCTGGAACAACGTCGGTGAACGCAAGCGCGTGTGGCGCGCCTGAGAGCTGCTCTGCACCTCGCAACAACCTGTGGAGAATCCGCTACAATTGAAGCCACGACGAGTCTTCGATGAGGAGCGATGTCATGGATATTCCCCGCTCTATTGCAGCACTTTTCCTGATCTGTTGTTCCGTTGCCCAAGCCCAAGAGACCCGCGTGGCGGAGACGCTGTACAACGGCATTACGCTGCCGGCGGCGTGGCCGCCGGAGCGGCCGGACCCGCCGACGCGCGAGCCGATGCCGGTGCCGTATCTCGAACAGATTCCGGGTGTCATCCCCATTGATGTTGGCCGTCAGCTTTTTGTGGACGACTTTCTCCTCGAGCCGTGCACGCTCACGCGGACGTATCACCAGGTGGTGTGGCATCCCGCCAGCCCGGTACTGCGTCCTGACAAGCCGTGGGAGTCGGATGCGGAGTCGCAGGGCTTCCCGGCGCCGACGGCGATGCCCTTCAGCGACGGCGTGTGGTACGACCCGCAGGAGAAGCTCTTCAAGATGTGGTACATGGGCGGCTATGTGAAGTCGACCTGCTACGCCACGTCGAAAGATGGCCTTCACTGGGACAAGCCGGAACTCGATGTTGTCCCCGGGACCAATATTGTCCACACGGCAGGGCGCGATTCGGCCCTGGTCTGGCTGGATCAATTTGATGCGGACCCGGCCCGGCGCTTCAAATTGTTCGTCTATGAATTGGCGGGAGAGCGGGGCGCGTTGTCGGTGTATTACTCGAAGGACGGCCTGCACTGGGGCGAGCCCGTCGCGCGCTCCGGGCCGCTCGGCGATCGGAGCAC
>JACPGD010000549.1 GCA_016182645.1 Candidatus Hydrogenedentota bacterium
CGCGACATCCGGCCCATCCTGCAAGCGCACTGCGCGCCGTGTCATACCAAGGACGATGCCGAGCCGCCGGCCGCGCTCGTGCTCGACGACACCGCGGACTATGACGGCCTCCCCGGTGACTACGCGCGGCTCGCTGCCGATGAAAGTGCGCGCTGGGGCATTCCGCCGCTGGTGAAGGTCGGCGATCAGCCGGCCTGGCGTCAGAGCAATGCCAGCCGGTACGTCCGCAAGTTCCAAAGCCGTCGCAGCCTGCTCATGTGGAAGGTCTTCGGCGCGCGGCTTGACGGTTGGACCAACGAGGATCATCCCACGGAAACTGTACCCGGTGATGCCAACACCTTGCCCGAAGGCGCCGAAGTCGGGGAGGCTGACCTCGATTTCAACGGCAGCATCATGCCCCCGCCGGCTAGTGGTGTCACACCGCTCTCCGAAGATCAGAAGATGACCCTCGCCCGCTGGATTGATCTCGGCTGTCCCATCAACCTAGGCGAAGGCACGGACAACGAAGATTACGGCTGGTTCCTCGACGACCTGCGCCCGACGCTCGCCATCGGCAGTCCCCGGCCAGGTGAGAATCCCGCGCCGCTGACCGAGTTCCTCATCGGCGTGGCCGACGCCTATTCCGGCGTCAACTTAGCCACACTCTCCGTCACGGCTGATTTCGAAGTTGAGTCCCGCGCCGCCGGCGTGAATCTCTCTGACCTTTTCACTCCCGCTGGTGACGGCGTCCTGACACTCCCACTTTCCAACCCTATCAGTGCGGTATTCACCGGCACCCTGAATGTCGAAATCGCCGATCACCAAGGCAATATCACGCGGGTGCGCCGCAGTTTTCACGTCAAGCCAGACGTGGGCGAAGGAGAAGGCGAAGGAGAAGGCGAAGGAGAAGGCGAAGGAGAAGGAGAGGGTGAGGGCGAAGGAGAAGGCGAGGGCGAAGGGGAAGGAGAAGGTGAAACAGAAAAGCCCTTCGCGTGGCTCGGCTGCGCCGCCCATCCCGTCGAATCTTCAGCGGCAGAGAGAATCCAGCCCGGCTACACAGCAGTGGGTGATATCCTCATGGCCTGTGTTATGGTCGCCCTCATCAGTGCACTGCTCACACCACGTCCCCGTAAATAGGGCGTCCTTCGGCAGTGAACGAACAGAATAATACTGCCATTGCGGTGGTATATATGGCGGCAGGGACTGTAGGGGCATCGCGATCAAACGGTTAGTCACATGATTTCCAGGCTGACCACAAAGGACATCCTCGGCAAACACAACAAGGATTCGTTGCTGATTGCACTGTGGATTGGCTTGCCCCTGGGCTGGATTCTGGTCGCAATCTCCGTAGCAGTCTACCTCATTTATGGCATCCATGATGCCAACGGCGGCGGCCTCCAGAACGGCGTCATCGACAAATACCCCCTCGGCGCCGAATTCATGGATTGGAACGGCAACACCTGCGGCTACGAAGGCCACCTCGTCTACAGCTTCTCCTTCCTCCAGGCCGCCCTCCTCCGCGACCCAGCGATGCGCAAACTCGTCCTCAGCCCGCTATCGTAGGCGCGACGTCTCCGTCGCGTCCTTCTGAGATTACGCGCCTGACCGGCGGCGCCACTCTTGCAGTTGCGTCAGTATTTCCGGCGTCTCCTTCAATTCAACCAAGGGGCGGAGTTGGTTCACGATATATGTCCAATCCAGCCTACCGGACTGGCGAACAAGAATCCCTTCGACATCGATCCAATCCTTCGGGCGAGATGCGAAGGCCTTCATTACGATCAGGTCTTCGGCCGAGCATGTTCGAAGCTTCGCGCCGGGGAATTCGTAGAACGTAGCACGCTCGATACAGGATTCCTCGAACGGCAGGCCCCCCAGGGCAATGTCCAGCCCCACGCCCGAACCAGTTTTCAGCAGAAGCACGCGCCTACTCAACGCGAACTGCGCGGCATCTTCAATCCTTGGCTCATAGTGCTGCAAGAATTCCGCGACAAAGGCCCCTTCATCACCAAAGCCTGTAAGCAACGTGAGATCGACGTCAACCGTTTCACGCGGTTCCCCCCAGCGCTGCAGCGCGAGGCCGCCAATGATGCAGGAACGCCACCGGCGCTCTTCGCAGAATGCTTGCAATTCCGCCGCGGCGCGAATTACCTCAATCACGGCCCGCCGCCTTCATGAACCAGCGCTGCTGCTCGATGAGACCGGAGGTCGGCTTCGGCGCGCGTGGCTCCACGGTGTAATCCGCTGGCCCGCAGAGCGCGGCTATGGCCTTCTGCCCGTCCAGGTTGCGCAACTCCTCCCGGCGGATTGCTTCCAGCTCCGGTCCAGCCTTCTTCCAGGTCTCCACCCAGAGCTTGGCCTGCGCGATCTGCTCCGGTGTCCATCCGGCAAAGCTGTCCTCTGACGTGTCCATAGGTCCATTATACATCCTCATAGTCTGTCGTGAGACACCGAAAGTGGGAGTCGCATCAGCTACTCTGACCTATACTCGATTTCACACCACCTTCCCTTAACTTGACGAAGTGTAGCCAGCCGGATACAATAAAGCCATGATCGAAATCCGCAAGACGAACGTCTACGCCGCTTGGCTCGATGGTTTGTCTGGCGGGCGGCAGCAAACGCACGCAGTCCAGAGCTATCAAAGTTGCGATGCGCCTTGCGCGCAACCTGCGAGGAGCTTCTTATGACCAAGACTGTTACGACGCGCTATGACGTTGCCGAACATTTGCGCACTCCCGAGGAAATGGCCGCCTACCTTGAAGCCTGCATCGAAGAGGCCAACGGTGACGCGACGTTCATTGCAAAAGCTCTTGGTGACATCGCGCGCGCAAAGGGCATGTCTCAGGTGGCGCGAGACGCCGGCCTGTCCCGCGAGAGCCTCTACAAAGCCCTCTCCGGGGAGCGCACCCCCACCTTTGAAACAATCCTTAAGGTTATTGGTGCGTTAGGCTTGAAACTGCACGCTGAGCCTGTCCCCGCCGCCGGCGCAAGGACAACCCATTAATCCGTTACTATTAGATTGTACACAAACTGTGTCGAAAGCTTCGGCTCTCCCCATAGCGTCCGGTCTCTGTGCCGGACGCGGATCACGCAGCGCTCCAGACTTTTAATCAAATCTCAGCGTTGTATATGACCGGGCCGGTGTTGCATGGTCTGCGTCCGGCACAGAGGACCGGACGCTACGGAAGAGATCCCATGGTTCCGGCTACGCGGGGTTAGGGTATGTTTTCCCACGGTGCTAATGGTTTCATTTTGGAGTTCGGTACTGCCGTACACTTTGTCTCTTATTCTGTTCAGGAAAATTAATACCTTCATTCCTTCATTGATTGCGATATTTTGCCATGACTTCTTCGCAGGAAAATGTCGCCAGGCGACCCTCCGCATCTGCCTTGATACGGTTGCGTACCACCCCTTCCCACATCTCCTGTACATGCGGATCAGGAACATCCAATTGTCGCAAGGGTTGCTCGACCAGGTTCCGATTTCTCGGCATCCGGAAGTCCTTTGGCCTGTTCGCTGATTTCTTGCAGAGACGGCGCCATCACGGAATCTCCTTAGCTATCCATAAATCAACTCTAATGGCTGTCGCAGGGGGACGCAAACTCCTCCACATTGTATTTCATCCCGAATTGCGAAGCCAGCGGGCGCGGCATTTTCTGGCCAGGGCGCTGCACCTGCCCCATAAGTTCGAGACTAATTCTTCGCGCTGGCGCTTGATCCAATCTTCCCCTGAATTTGGGCCCAATCCGGCTCGGATACCATCTCTTTGCCAGGTGCGCGGTAGCCTGTCGTGTATATCAACTGATCACCTCCGGAAAGCGCCTTTGGTGGAGCACCTTCGCCGTGCTGGCCGGAGTCGGGATGGAACCAAAGTGCCACCGGACTTGGTGTGGGTGAAGGGTTTGCCGTGTAAAACTCCTTCACCGTGCGTTGCGTAAAGGCCTTTTCATAAAGGCGAATGCTTTCCAGTGTCACCCCCTGATCGGCAAGATGTATCTGGGCATTCGCGTCACGCTTCGAGCACTGAGGCACCACGAGCCAATGCAAGCCCCCTTTCCCATTTAGAAAAACACGTCCCTCCTCCCCGTCAGTCCGACTCTGGCTCATGGTCAGCGTAAGCGCGTTCCAAACAGAAGGATCGAGCGTTGAGTTCTCATCGAATAATTTCAAGTCGCCACTTGGCCATGCTCCACCCAACTTGCCCTTTGACAATACGAGACGCAGCCTCGGAGTAGCATCGGCCGGCTTGCCGGGTGTTGTAAACATGTCGCGCGGCATGTCCAGCGAAAGGAGTGGCACATCCTGGTCCACCGCGAAATCCTTGAACCACATTGTAAGTGTAAAGTCCTCCCCCGCCTCCGCAAGAGAGATTGGACTCCCCTGTTCTGCATTGAGAACGTTCTCAGTCTGCCACTCCGCAGTCAAGCGGGGTGTTTGATCGGTTGCACAACTCTGAAAGCCAATAGCGAGAAATACTGCGACCAACGGCTGTAATGTCTTCTTCACGCCCACTTCACGACCTCCCCTTTTGGTTGAACACCCAACCTGCAAAACAGCCCCACGGCATGTTCTTGATAATCCCACCAGCGCAGCATCGGTTCCCAAACATCACGGCCCCATTCTCCGCCCGGTCAGGAACGTGCCTGGCTTCATTCTCCCCATCCTCTTCCACTTGGAACATCTACCCTACGGCCTGGGCCGTTGCAACGACGGCGGGCACGGCGTATCCTCATAAGACGTGGCGTCAGTCCAATGGGAGAGCACGCATGTCACTTTCACGACGTTCCTTCATGCAAAGCGCGGCGTTGGCCTCGGCCGCGGGCATCGCGGGGCCATTGACAGGGAGTCTAAACATGGCGCTGGCAGCCTCGGGCGATCTCTTTGAAGTCGGTGTCGCTTCGCGCGATATCACGCCGGAACTGGGGCTGCCGCTCTGGGGCTACTCGAACGCGGAGCGCCTGGCCGAAGGCATCATCAGTCCGCTCATGGCCAAGGTGATCGTCTTCCGCACGGGCGGCAAATCCATCGGCCTCGTTGTTACGGATATTGGGCGCATGCCGGTCGTCGACCAGTGCAACCGCATCCGCGAAGCGGTGAAGGGCGATGGCATCGAGCACGTCATTTTCCAGGCCACGCACACGCACAGCGCGCCGTTCATGGAGTTGACCGAACTCCCGCACATCAAGCCCATCGAGGAGGCCCTTGTCGCGTGCCTGAAAGAAGCGGCGGCCAACGCGCAGCCTGCGCGCGTGGGTGTGGGCCGAACGACCATCGACATCTCGCACAACCGCCGCCTAATCAAGGACGGCAAGTGCTACATGATGTGGCGCAATGCCGAGCGCAAACCGACCACGCCCGTCGACCACGAGGCCGGCATCATCCGCATCGACGCCGCGGGCGGCAAGCCCCTTGTCACGCTCGTGAATTATGCGTGTCATCCGGTAATTTTCGGCCCGGACAACAAGAAGTATTCCGCCGACTGGCCCGGCGAAATGTGCAGCATGGTCAAGGCCGCCACAGATGCGGAATGTATCTTTCTCCAAGCCGCCGCGGGCGACATCAACCCTTACATGGACAAGACCCCGCTGACCGAAGGCGGCCTTGAAGCGATGCAGGAAGAGGGGCAGAAGGCGGCCAAGGCCGTCATCGCCGCGCACAAGAAGATCGAGGCCATCCCGCCAAAGACGCCCTCGATTGCCTACCGCGAAGAGCGGCTCAATATTGGTACGCGCTGGAACGTGTCTGATCCCGCCCAGGATGCCATCGTGAAGCAGGTTGCGGGCAAAATGTACGACTTCTACATGGCCCCCTTCGCCAAGAACCCCGAAGTGCCCGTGGGCGTGCTCGTGCTCAACAACAATCTGGCGCTGCCCTGCCTGCCCGGGGAGTTCTTCGTCCAGTTCCAGCTTGATCTCAAAGCGAAGTCGCCCGTGAAAGACACCTTCCTCTGCGGCTACGCCAACGAATTCCACATCTATTTCCCGACGATCAAAGATGCGGCCATCGGCGGCTACGGCGCGTCCACGGCCACCTATGTCGGCGTCGGCGCCGGCGAACAGGTCCTCAACCGCGCCATGATCATGATCGCCGAAATGACCGGCCACTTCGGCCCCCTTAGCGGTCCGCAGGATTTTGAATTGCTTGAATTGACTTGATCAGTTGCCGCAACGAAACGCCAGGAATGCACGGAAAGAAAACGCACAACGAGAAGAGGTTCGCGAACTGTTGAAGGACGGCCCGTTACGCTATAATTTCGGGCACAGTATGTGCGGCCACTTCACGAAGTTCATTCTCCAGCACGCCGTCCGGATTGAGTCGGGCGAGGACATGCGCCATTTCGGCCAGATCCCCCCAACGGTGCGATGCTGCTCGTTGTGGACAACAACAGCCGCGCGCCGGAGATGTCTGGCGTGATCTGTGGCGACAAGCATTTTGCAGCGACACTCCAACCCCGGTCAGTAGCCACCTGGCACTGGCCGTTATAGGCGCAAATACCGTTCATGCACGCAGTTCGCCCTGTTCGCACACTCCTTCTGACATCGTTTCTGGCTGGCAGTCTGTTCTTGTCCGCCTGCGGCAATCAACAGGGCGCGGCGCCGTCCTGGGCGCAAGTAACGCCGCCCACCGGCCCCGCCGCCCCAGCGGCCGCCGGGCGCGCTCTCCTCTATGACTCGCTCGCCGATGCAGCCACAGCAGGCGATCTTTATACCACCCTGGAGATGACCGCCTCGGCGGCGCCGCTCGAACAGCAAGGCGCCGATGGGTTGACGCCGTTTCTGACTTCGGTCAAAGCGGGCCACCCGCGCCTCGCCCGCGTCCTGGCCAGCGCCGGGGCCAATACCCATGCAGTAGACACGCTTGGCCAAAGCGCCATGCACTTGGCCGCCGCAGCCGACAATGTCTACATGATCGATACCCTATACCGGCACGGGCTGTCCGTGGACGCTCGCACGCTGGAGAACTTCTCGCCGCTTCACACCGCTGCCGCCGCCGGCAGTACACGGGCCATCAAGGAACTGCTGAAGCTTGGGGCCTCACCGAAGTTAAATGCCCGGCGCGACCAGTACTCCACACCGCTTATCATCGCGGGAGAGTCAAAACGATGGGAGGCCACGGCCCTGCTGTGGGCCTTGGGTTCCTCTTACAACATTCATCATGCTGCCGGCGCGGGCGATCTTCGCATGGTCCAGCGGCTCATAGAGACGGACAAGTCCTATCTCGAATCCCCCACGGCGATCGGCGGCACTCCCTTGCTCTCCAGCATTGCCTCCAAGCAGGTGGAGGTTGCCCGGTACTTGCTCGAGGCCGGCGCGAATCCAGATGCGGTCGTGATCGAAGGCGATACAGCCCTCACCATGGCCGTGGATAGCGGACTCCCGGAAATGGTCGATCTCCTGTTGCAGCACGGCCAGAACGTCAACCAGCCGAATCCATCCTGGAACAACGAGACGGCGCTGCACCGGGCGGTGCGCAAAGGGAACCTCGAGCTGGCGGCATTCCTGTTGTCCCGCAACGCTGACTTCAATCGAACCACCAGGGCGGGGCTCACCCCGCTCCATGCCGCCGTCGCGGCGGGTAGTGTGGACATGGTCAAGTTATTTCTCGAGCACGGCGCCTCGATGGAGGTGAGGACCCCTGAAGGACTGGCGCCGTTGCATGTGGCCGCCGCCGCGGGCCGCGTCGACGTCGCCCAACTCCTCCTTACCTACGGCGCCAACCCCGACATTACCGACGCTGGTCTAAACACACCACTCCACCTCGCCGCCAGGGACGGACAGGTGGCGGCTCTCCACCTGCTGGCGAAGGCGGGCGCCCGCGTCGATGCGCAAAACAGTGCCGGTCAGACTCCGCTCCACCTGGCCGCCGCAGCCGGCCAGAAGGAAGTAGCTACCGCCTTGCTGGAGATTGGCGCGCCACCAGATGCCCGCGACCGGCTCCAACAAACGCCACTCTTTGCGGCGACAGCCGCAGGTCATGAGCATGTGGCCCAGTTGCTGCTCGACCATGGCGCGAACGTGGGCGCATTCGATGCACAATCGCGTTCTGCCCTGTTTCCGGCGGCCGAGAATGGACGCAGGGAAGTCACCCTCTGGCTTCTGGACAAAGGGCTCGATCCGCACATCCGGGACGCCCAAGGCCAGACTTTGCTCTTTGCCGCCGCCGGAAATCACAACAGCAGCTTCACCGCGTGGCTGCTCGAACTGGGGGTCAATCCAAAGCTCGCCGACCATGCCGGCGCTACAGCCGTGCACGCCGCGGCACGCGCCGGGAAGGCGGATACCCTGGCACTCTTGGTGGAGCATAGGGCCGCCCCAGATGTCCCCGATGCGGAAGGGCGAACCCCATTGCACTGGGCCGCGGAAGCCGGGCGGTATGCCGCGAGCCGGTGGCTGGTCGCAAAGGGCGCGAATCCACGACAAACCGACAATAAAGGCCGCAAACCACTGCATTATGCCGCCTTGACCGGGCAAGTAGAGTTGATCCGCTTGCTCCTGGAGCGTGGGGGCGACCCCAATGCCGCCGATAACGAAGGGGCGAGTTCGCTTCACTTAGCGACGGAGGCGGGTGCCATGGCGACCGTGGAACTCCTCTTGTCGGCGGGTGCCCATCCAATATTAAGCGACAAAAAAGGACGTATACCGCTCTTAATCGCCAGGAACCGGATCCGCCAAGTGCGGCCGGCCGACGATGATACCCATGCGCTTGAATATCCTCTTATACTTACCCGGCTCAGGGACGCCGTTTACACCAAACTCTGGAGCGCGTTGCAGGCCAAGGATGCCGAGCAACTCCGGGCACTCCTGGCCGTAGCGCGAGAATACGCCGAGGCCTCCCTGTTCGGAAAGACACCGCTCCATTGGGCCGCGGAAGCGGGGTGTCCGGCCTGCGTACGTGAATTGCTCGCCGCTGGCGCTGATCCAAATCTGGTCTCCGCCACCTTTGAACAGTCCACGCCACTTTTTGTCGCAGCATCAAAAGGCCATAAGGACATTGTGGAAGCCCTGCTCGCCGCCGGGGCACTTCCGGCACCGGCCGACATCGCCGGGCTGACCCCTGCCCAAGCGGCTTTTCAGGGTGGCTACACCGACATTGTCCTGCTCCTGGCTGCCGCCATCACGCCCGCCCGTTGATTCGCCAAACCACCTCTTGGTCTTCAGCCGCCCAAAAAGGAGGGGGGCGGTGGAGCTTGGGGTCTCCACCGCCCGTAGTGCGAGGAGTGTTTGAGACCTTGTTCCGTGTACTAGGCGCAAGAGGGACACGGTTTGAGCTTTTTTGTGGCTGAGTGCCTTTGGGCTGCGGTTAAGGCCTCAGTCTCGCTCAGGGCTGTTTGGCACGAGTCTCAAACACCGGACGAACCATACCACAACATATAGAGGATGTCAAGCCTTTTTTACATCCGATTTTGATTTTTTTTTGAACTAATCCACATTCCCTAGTAAAAGCGCTTTTTAGTCCCTACAAGATATATGATTATGGTTCTTTTCGGCCTATTTTTCGTATTTCTATATATGGTAGAAGGCCGCATTTACTCCTCCTGCGGGACTCAGGCCGTCCAAAAATCGGTGCTCACGCCCAAACTTTCTTCGCCGGATTGACTCTTCTGTCAGCTAACTCTTAGAATGCTCGCCTGCGGTTAGGTAGGGGGCTCACCTCTTCAGGACCAGGACAGATCTACATGGTCATTTTCATTCCACGCGAAGCGCGGGCGGACGAGACGCGGGTTCCAGTCATTCCCGAGACGGTTGTCCGGCTGGTCAAGCGTGGGGCGGACGTTCTTGTTGAATCCGGCGCCGGCCTGGCCTGCGCCTACACCGATCATGACTACACGGGGAGCGGCGCCACGATTGCCGCGCTGGCGGAAGGTCTGGAACGGGCGGATCTCGTTCTGCGCCTGAACAAGCCCCCGATCCAGGACATCCACCGCCTGCGCCGGGGGACGCTCCACATCAGCTATCTTGATCCTTTCTC
The DNA here is from genome assembly GCA_016182645.1 of Candidatus Hydrogenedentota bacterium. Taxonomy (GTDB): domain Bacteria; phylum Hydrogenedentota; class Hydrogenedentia; order Hydrogenedentales; family JACPGD01; genus JACPGD01. The sequence continues at coordinate 9,946 of JACPGD010000549.1, forward strand.
CTCCTTCGAGCTTCTGGGCGCTTTTTGTGCTCAGGGCGTCGATGCCATTGCGATGGAAATGATCCCGCGCACAACCATCGCCCAGAAGATGGACGCGCTGAGTTCCCAGGCCAGCCTGGCGGGCTATGTGGCGGTCATCCAGGCGGCGGAGCGCCTCAACCAGATCCTGCCCATGATGATGACGCCTGCCGGCACGCTGAAACCGGCGCGGGTCTTTATCATCGGCTGCGGCGTGGCCGGGCTCCAGGCCATTGCAACGGCCAAACGGCTGGGCGCCCGTGTTGAGGCCTTTGACACACGCCCGGTGGTCGAGGAACAGGTCCAGTCGCTCGGCGCGCGTTTTGTCAAGATTGACTTGGGCGAGACCGGCCAGACCAAGAACGGGTATGCCCGCGAATTGACGGACGAGCAACGGCAGCGCCAGCAGGACGCCATGGCCAAGGTGCTCGCACACTCGGACATTGTCATCACGACCGCCCAAGTCTTCGGCAAACGCGCGCCGCGCCTGGTGACGGAAGCCATGGTGAAGGGCATGCGGCCAGGCAGCGTCGTGGTGGACATGGCGGTCGAGACCGGGGGGAACGTGGAGGGCTCGCGCCCGGGTGAGGACGTGCTGGTGAACGGCGTGCGTATCGTGGGCATGACAAACCTGGCGGGGCGCGTGCCGATCCATGCCAGTCAGATGTACTCGTCCAACATTGGCAACTTGGTCGAACATTTCTGGGACAATGAAACAAAGCGCTTCCGGCTGGATCTTTCCGACGAGATTCTGAAGGGCTGTGTGATCATCCATAATGGCGAAATCCGCAACGAGATGATCAAGAACGCAAGGATGGCCGCCCATGCCTGACACGATATTGCTGCTGTTCACCTTTGTGCTGGCCATCTTTCTGGGCATCGAACTTATCTCGAAAGTGCCCAGCCAATTGCACACGCCACTGATGTCCGGCTCGAACGCGATTTCTGGTATCACCATTGTGGGCGCGCTGATTGCCGCCGGGCACAGCAGCAGCGTCACGTTAAGCACGATGGTTGGCTTGCTCGCGGTCATTTGCGCCACCATCAACGTCGTTGGCGGCTACATGGTGACCCACCGCATGCTCGCGATGTTCAAGACCGGGGAAGGTAAGAAGTAGTGGATACCGTCATTGTTCTCAGCTACATTGCCTCCGCCGTTCTCTTTATTTTCGGCCTGAAAATGATGAGCCGCGCAAGCACCGCCGTCCGCGGCAACCTGCTATCGGCCCTCGGCATGGGTATCGCCGTGGTGGCCACGCTCGTTGACCGGCAGATCCTCGCCTATCACTGGATTCTCATAGGCATCGTCATCGGCACTATCATTGGCGCGATTACCGCTGTCCGCGTGCCCATGACTTCGATGCCGGAGTTTGTGGCGCTGTTTAACGGCAGCGGCGGCATCGCGAGTCTCTTTGTGGGTTGGGTCGAGTACCACAACCACTTTGGCGCCTATGAAGGCTTCACCGGCGCGACAGCTGTCCCCCTCATTGCGACCTACCTGGCCGTGCTCATCGGCGGCGTGACCTTTACCGGCAGCGTCACTGCTTATGCCAAACTGGCCGAAAAGATCAATTCCCGTCCGTTTCTGTTCGGCGGCCAGCAGGTAGTTACTGGGCTGCTGCTCGCGCTCACCCTGGCAAGCGGCGTCCTCTTTCTCATCGACCCGAATTCCACGCTGGCCTATGCGGCGCTCATGGGCGTCGTGGGTCTCTCGCTTGTTCTCGGCGTCATGGTCACCATCCCTATCGGTGGGGCGGACATGCCGGTGGTCATCAGCCTGCTCAATTCCTATTCCGGCCTCGCCGGCTGTGCCGCGGGCTTCGTCATCGGCAACACGGTGCTCATCGTGTCCGGCTCCCTGGTCGGCGCCAGCGGCATTGTCCTCACCAACATCATGTGCAAGGCCATGAACCGCTCGCTCGCCAATGTGCTGTTCAGCGGCTTTGGCTCCGCGGCCGCCGCCACGGGCCACGGCAAGGGCGCGCAGGGCGAGGTCAAGCCCATCACCGCGGAAGACGCCTATTATGTCCTCGAAGCCGCGAGCTCGGTCGTGATCGTGCCCGGCTACGGGCTCGCCGTCGCACAGGCCCAGCACATCGTGCACGAACTGGGGACGATTCTTGAACACAACGGCACGGAAGTGAAATACGCCATCCACCCGGTGGCTGGGCGCATGCCGGGCCACATGAACGTCCTGCTGGCGGAGGCCAATGTGCCCTACGAGCAGCTGGTCGAGATGGACGCCATCAACCCCACGATGGCCACCGTCGACGTCGCCATCGTCATCGGCGCCAACGACGTCGTCAATCCCGCCGCCCGCGAAGACAAGATCAGCCCCATCTACGGCATGCCCATCATCAACGTTGATCACGCCCGGACCGTCTTCGTCCTCAAACGCTCGATGGCCTCCGGCTTCGCCGGCATCGAAAACCCCCTTTTTTACAAAGAAAACACCCGCATGCTCTTCGGCGACGCGAAGAAATCCGTGACGCTCCTCGTGGAGCAGTTCAAAACGGCTTAGGCACTGGCACGATTCGCCGGAACGAGTAATACTTGGGAAGCGTCAAATGAGAATCCATCCAGAGTATATGGAGCGGGAAGGTGAACGGTTCGTCCTATTGTCCCTGAACGAATTCGAGAACCTAACAACTCACTTGGAGGAACGCACTCCGCCTGGCTTTGTAGCCGTTAATACTTAAAGCTTCACGGTCTTCCCCGACTCGGCCGCCTTGTAGATGGCCTCGATCAAGGCCACGGCCCGGCGGCCTTCCCGCCCTTCGATGCGCGGCGGGCGGCCTTTTTGAATGGCCTCGGCGAAGTCCTGAATCTGCCGCCGGTGCCCTTCGATCTTCAGGGCGCTTAGGGGATCGCCGGCGCCGGAGCCAAGCACCGATTCCTGATTCAGTCTTGCCTCCACCTTCTTGTCGATGGGTTTGCGTTTGGCAAACTTCCAGAATTTCAGCGCGCCGTCCTCCGTCACGGCGCTGCCCTCCGTCCCATGCACTTCAACGCGCGCGGAGTGTCCCGGCCATATTGCGGTACTCCCTTCAATGATCCCGTATGCGCCATTCTTGAACTCGATCATCGCCGTGGCGAGATCCTCGACCTCGAGTCCTTCATGCGCGATGCACTTCTTCTGCGCCTGCACCTGCTTCACCTCGCCCATGAACCAGAGGAGTAGGTCAATCTGGTGGATGCCCTGGTTCATGAGCGCGCCGCCGCCATCGAGCTTTTTCGTGCCGCGCCAGGCGCCGCTCGCGTAATACGCCGGGGAGCGATACCACTTGATGTAGGCGTCGCCGAGGACGAGCTTGCCGAAACGGCCCTCTTGGATCGCCTGGTAGACGAGTTGAGAATCCTCCGAAAAGCGGCTCTGGAAAATGCAGCCGAGCAGGACGCCCGCCTTGTCCGCCGCTTGAATGATGCGGTCGATGCGCTTGGAGGAGACCTCCAGCGGTTTCTCCGAGAGGATGTTCTTGCCCGCCGCCGCGCAGGCCTCCGCGATCTCGACGCGCAGGCCGCTCGGCACGCAAATGCACACCGCCTCGATGTCCGGCCGCGCGATCATGGCGCGATAGTCCGTGTAGACCTCCGCGCCATACTTGCCCGCGAGCCGCTGCGCGCTTGCCTCCACCACATCCGAGACTGCAACTAGCCGCGCGTTGCGCACGTTCGCAATCGCCTCCGCATGCACCGGCCCTATATTGCCGCAACCAATAATTCCAAACCCTACTTTCGCCATGGTTTTTGCTCCCTCCTGAA
>JACPGD010000550.1 GCA_016182645.1 Candidatus Hydrogenedentota bacterium
CTCAGCGACCCGAGTTCCACGCGGCCCACGTCCTTGATCTTGATCATCGAGCCGTCCGGCTCCGCGCGCAAAATGATGTCCTCAAACTGTTCCGGCTCGTCCAGACGCCCCTTGGTGATCACGGGAATAGTGAATTCGACCTCGCCGCTGCTGGGCGCCGCGCCGATACGCCCCGCCGCGTAAAGCCCATTCTGTTCCCGAATGGCATTCGCCACGTCGGTAACAGTAAGTCCCTTGGCGGCCAGTCGATCCGGGTTGAGCCAGATACGCATCGAATAGTCTTTCCCGCCGAAGACCATCATGTCGCCCACGCCCGGCACGCGCTTGAGTGTGTCGAGCATGTAAATGTTCGCGTAATTGCTCAGGTACAGGTCGTTGTGCTGCGGATTGCTCGAGTTCAGCGCCACCACACCGAGAATGTTGGTGGAACGCTTGTTGACGGAAATGCCCTGCCGGATCACCTCCTGCGGCAGTCGTGGTTCCGCCCGTTTCAGACGGTTCTGCACCTCGACCGCCGCAATGTCCAGATCCGAGCCAATCTCGAAGGTCAGCGTAATACCGAGACTGCCGTCGTTGGCGCTCTGCGACTGGAAGTACAGCAGGTTCTCGATCCCGCTCAATTCCTGCTCGATCGGCGCCGCCAGCGACTCCGCCACGGTCTCGGCATCCGCACCGGGATACCGCGCCACGAGTTCCACCGTTGGCGGCGTGATCTCCGGCGATTGCTCGATAGGCAACAAATAAATCGACGCCAAACCGCACAACGCGATCAGGATCGAGATGACCGAGGCGAAAACAGGGCGATCAATGAAGAATCGTGAAATCATTCGATCACCTCGTAGACGCGACGTCCTCGTCGCGTCTCCCGGCAGGCGCCGCGGCGGCGGTCCGCGCACCAGGCGGCACCGGCGCAACGGCCATCCCCGGCTGGATCTTCACCATCCCCTCCACGACAACGCGCTCGCCAACGGCCAGACCTTCCTCGATGATCCAATCCTGACCGGTCCACTCCCCCGGTTTCACTGGCCGCTGCTCGGCCTTGTTGTCGTCGCCCACAACATACACATAAGCGCCTTGCGGCGACTGGCCCACCGCGCGCTGCGGCACGGCGATCGTGTTCGGTTGGACCCACCCGCGGATGTGCGCCTTCACAAACTGCCCCGGCTTCAAGGCATGGTCCGGGTTCTCAAACGTCGCCCGCAATTCCACCGCGCCCGTCTGCACATCCATGACGGCGTTCTCGAAATCGATGCTGCCGCGGTGCGGATAAGCCTCTTCATCCAATAGCGTGATTTCGAGATAGGGCGCTTCGCCGCTTTCCAGTTGCAGCACGCCCTGCTCCACCGCCGCGCGCGAAGCCAGGTACTCCCGCTCGCTGACTTTGAAGCTGACGTACATCGGATCGACTTGCCACATCGTGGTCAACAGGCTGTTTGTACCCGCATCCACCAGGCTGCCGATTTCTTTCAAGGCTTTACCCACCAGACCACTCAGCGGCGCCTCCACGGTGGTGTAGCTTAATTGAAGTTCCGCTTTCGCCTGTTGCGCTTCCGCCAGCCGGAGGGACGCCGCGGCGTTGGCCTGTTCCGCCACCTGGCGATCCAGATCGCTCTCCGCAATGGCCCCCGGCACCTTGACCGATTGCAGGCGCTTCACTTCCTGCTCCGCAAGATGAAGCCGCGCCTTGGCCTGCTCAACGCCCGCCTTGGCAATCTGCAGATCCGCCTGGAAGGGCCGGGCGTCGATAGTGAACAGGCGCGTACCCTGCTCCAGCAGGGCGCCTTCTTCGAAATCCCGTGTTTCCAGGAACCCCTGGATACGGGCGCGCACTTCGACCGTTTTCGACGCGGCCGTGACCCCCACGTACTCGTAGGCAATCGGCACGGTCTTCGCCTCGACCGTCGCCAGCGTCACTTGCGGCGGTGGCGGCGGCCCTTGCGGTTTCCCTTGGGCCACGGCCAGCCGCGGCGCGGCCACCATAACGAAAAGTAACAAACAGATGCGGTACGGCAATCTGGGTGAACGCATGTGGATAGTTCCTGCACAGGGTTCCGCGAGCGCGGGGGAATGCGCCGCTCTATTACACAGAAAGCGCGGCGTCAGCCAGAAGCTGCACGCCGGGCGGAGGGGACTATTCGTAGGGTCTTCACAAACCCGCTTCCTCTAACCTTTCGCGCTCGCCTGTCCATCCACTTGCCGCAGCATCTCTTCCACGAGGGCCTCGCGCTGCTCACGGGTGAACGGGGACGCTTGTAGTAGCTCCATCAAGAACAGGCCGTCTGCCGCCAACAGCAACAGCGCCCTCTTGTTAAATTCCGGACCTTCATGCGCATGAAAGCGGTGCATTTGAAATTCGCGGACCGAGCGCATCAGGCGGGGCTCGTTCGCGACCGCCGCCAGGAGCGCCGCACTAAAGCGGTCCTGACTCTCACGCAATTTGAGTAGCAATATCTCTGCCCGCAACTCGCGGTCGGATGTTGGCGGCAGTTCGGCCGCAATACTCCGGCGCTGATCCAGGCCCCGGCCAATGTGGCGGATAACCATCGCCTCGAGCAGGGCTTCCTTCGACGGGAAATGGTAGAGAAGTCCCCCTTTGCTGACACCCGCCTTCTCCGCCACCGCATCCAGGGTCACGCGCGCCCCTCCACTCTCCAGGACAACAGCTTCCGCCGCGTCCAGCAGCGCTTCTTTGCAGCTCGGTCTGGCCATAACGATGTAGACCTCCGAATGGAATAACTTTACCAACCGGACGGTATATTAACTCCAAGAATACACAGAATCAAGTTGGGCTGGAAGGGCCAATGCCAAGAGGGCATTCAGGAGCGTGCGGATACAGATTCAAGCGCTGCACGAAAGTCGCCGGCGTCGGCGTACCGCTGGTTGCTGTCAGTTGCCAAGGAACGGTTAATGACGCCGGCCAGGCCGGGGGACAGGCTCACGCCGCTCTCTTCAATGGGAATCAGTTCTCCGCTGAGAACGACGTCAAGCGGGTCTTGGCCGGGTCCGGCTTCGCGCGGAAACGTTCCAGTAATCATGTGGTAGACGGAAGCGCCAATACTCCATACGTCGCTGGCTGGCCCGGCATGCCGGTAGTTGGTAAGCTGCTCCCGGGGCATGAAGGGCGTCGTGCCACTGAATTCGCCGGTGGCGGTGAAACCGCTTAGCCCTGCCAGATCAAGGCACTTTGCCAGCCCAAAGTCGGCAACCTTTGCGGTTTGCCCGTCGTCGCGCGCGGCCAGGAGGATGTTCTCCGGTTTCAAGTCACGGTGCACTATCCCGCGTGTGTGGGCGTACTGAAGTCCTCGCAAGGCGTGCAGGGCAATGGCCACGGCACAGTCCACAGTCAGCTTACCGCCACGGCGCCGCATCAGCGCCGAAACGCTGCCGCGGTCGCAGTATTCCATGGCGAGATAGAGGCAGTGTTCCGCGGCGCCACATTCGGCGAAGGCAACAATATTCCTGTGTCTTAGCACGCGGACGGATTCAATCTCTCGCAGAAACATGCGGCGCGTCTTCTCGCTGAAATCGCTTACCACCGGCACGAATTTGATCGCGACGAAGCCGCCGTCGGCCTGGCGTTTAGCCAGGTAGACGCGGCCCATGGCACCGCGGCCGAGTTCTTTTTCGAGAACGTACCCAGGTGGGCAATCAAACCAGCGTTCGCTTTTCACCGTCTTCTTCTGTTGCGCGGGAGGGGAGACCGGGCTGGACAGCGGCGCCGGAGTGTCGAGCGAAAATGCAATCACGGTGTGTCCAATACGAACCACATCACCGTCGCTCAGGTCGGTTTGAAACTCGGCGTCTGGGCGCCCTTCCCGGCCTTGCTTTTCGAGTCCACCGATGAGACGGTCGTTGACCAGGGTGCCGTTGAGGCTGCCCAAGTCCCGCAGCCGCGCCTTGGGGGGATCGACTTCGATGAGGACATGGTGGCGCGACACAAACTGGTCGTTAGGGATGGACACGTGGCAGTCCCGCCCTCGTCCGACGAGAAAGGTGTCGTGCTGATCGAGCACGAATTCTTTCCCCTTCATCTCGCCGTCAATAATTCTCAGTAATACCCGCTTCGACATCGAGTCCATCCTACTGGTTCCGGTTCTTCCAGAAGGCGCGCTTGTAAAGCTCGACCCGTTCCTCAAACGGCGCATCTTTATCGCCCGGATAGTCTTCCATATTCCACGAAAACGAGCGCCAGACGTTCAGTTGCCCGCCCCCCGCCGCAATCAGTGTCCTGCCGTCGGGGCTCAGGGCGATGGGGTCCGTTCCCGGCAGGCGCAACACCTCGCGCCCGGTCTGTACGTCCCACACCATGGTGAACCTCCTATCCCCCGCGAACAGCCGGCTCGAGTCCGGGCTGAATGCCAACGACCCTATCCTATCTGGCAGCCCGATGAATTCTCGCACGAGGGCATTGGATTCAGCGTCCCACAGCCGTACCGTGTGGTCCGACACACGGCCGCCAGAGGCGAAGTACTTTCCGTCTGGACTGAACGCCACGCACAGTGCCCAGTCAATATGTGCATCGAGCGTGCAAAGCAACTCACCCGTGGCCACATCCCATTTCCGCACCTTGTTGTCGCGGCTTCCCACCACCAAATAGCGCCCATCCGGACTGAGGGCCGCCACCATCGGCTCGAACGCACCGGCTTCGTACTCTCGGATTAGCTCGCCAGTTTCTACATCCCAGCAAAATGCACTCCATGCAGGACCTGGTCCTCCTTCTGCCGCACCCGTGGTCACCAGCAGGCGGCCATCCGGACTAAACTTGATGCCAAATACCCAAGAATCTTGGTGATGAACGAGACGCCTGACTTCGCGGTTGGCCTTCAAATCCCAGAGACTTATCTCGCCACCTCTTCCTCCTATGGCAAGCAAGTCATGTGTGGGATCGAATGCACCATTTACCACTTCTCCCACGGGCGACTCTATTGTTCGCTCGACTTTACAAGGAGAGGGATTTACAAGATGTATCTTGTCGAGCGAAGCACCCGCGAAGTAGCCGGGGATTGATGTCCATGCACCTACCGTACCAAGTTGTTCGGATAAGCTTGCAAGATCTCTGGAGTCGCTGCGAGTGATATCCCACATCCGCAGCTTAGAGGAGACGCCCGAGGTGATGAGGGTCTGTCCATTGTCAACAAATGCGGCGTGTCCTGTGTGATAGGGATGGTGGATGGGCGGGAAAGCCTCGGTCCATGTCGAAGTGTCCCATACGCGCACGGTCATATCCAAACTGGTCGAGGCGAGTTTTTTACCGTCGGGTGAAAAAACCAGCGACCAAACCGTTTTTGTGTGGCCAGTCGCCGTCTTGGCGAGCGCGCCGGTGGCCAGATCCCAAATGTACAAAGACGGATCCCGGCCTGAGGTGACCACGTGGTGATCGTCGGGGCTTATGGCGATGTCTACATGGGGTCCCGCACTGTCGGGAGGAGTCGGCAGAGGAAAAGCGATACCCGGTTCGCCTGAGATGCAATCCCAAACACGCAGGGTATTGTCTCCCTCCCCGACAGTCGCCAGCTTGCGATCCTGGTCGAAGAATCGCACCTTGGCCACGCGCCCTGAATCAACCGTCTTTTGAAATAGCGGCTCCTCGGTCAGGAGGTTGATGATACTGGCCTGGCCATTACTGAACCCGACCGCCATCGTCTTTCCATCACGTGAGATGGAGGCACAGGACATGCCGGGGCTGCCATAGGTGCGCACCAGCGAGGCGGATTCCACTTCCCACAACGTCGCTGTACCGCTAGCGGTCGTACCCACCAGATAGGCATTGTCGGGAGTAAATAGCACTGGTCCGACCGGTTCTTTCCCGCTGGGCGTTCGCCGCAGTTCCCGGCCCGTGCTTCTATCCCAAAAGGTGATGCCATTTTCGGAGTTTCTTGTTGCGAGGATGGTTTCGTCGTGCGAGACCTCAAAGCGCCAAACGTCTTCGACGCCTGTGTCTATTGAGAATATGTCCGGATGGGCGAGACACATCAGGTGGCCCCATTCCCAATTCCGCATGGACTCGGGGCAGCGGGCCAGCGTCTTTGCTGCGTCGTCGTATTCACCCCAGGCAACTTTCAGGGCGGCCAGACTGATGGTGGCGAAGGAGAGCTCCTGCAACGCCGCCTGTTGCGCGGCGACCGCCGTGCGTTTCTCTTTTACGACACGCACGTAAGAATAGGTGGCCATGACCATCAACAGAGCTGTTGCTGCCGCCGCTATAGTCAAAATTGTCTTATGTTTCTTGATGAATCGCCGCAGGTGATCGGAGAATTGGTAGCTATAGGCCTGTACCATCCGCCCGGCCTGAAAACGTTCCAATTCCTCCGCCAGCTCACTCGCGGTACGATAGCGGGCATCGGGATTCTTGGCCATCGCTCGCTCACATATGGCAATGAGTTCGGGCGACGCTTCCGGTATATGCGACGCGAGCGGCTCGGGTTGTTCGTGGATGACCTGGTAGCGCAGTTGGAGGGGATTTCCCTGCTGGAAAGGAGGAGACCCCGCCAACAGCTCATACAGCACCGCGCCCAGCGCGTACACGTCGGAACGTTCATCGATCTTGTCGATCTTCCCCTCCGCCTGTTCGGGCGGCATGTAGGCCAGGGTTCCCATGATCTGGCCGTGAAGGGTCTGCATCGCGTCGTCAGGCGCCTCGTCCGTCGCGTATCAGCTTCCCAGTTGCCGCAGTCTGTCCGCGTGGATGTCTTTCTCATCGCGGGCTCGGGCCAGCCCCCAGTCAATGACGACCGTTTCACCGAATTGGCCAACCATCACATTCGACGGCTTGATGTCGCGATGGATGACGCCCTTGCTGTGGGCGTAGGCAATGGCTTGGCACAGGTCCACAAAATGCGACAGGAGTTTCATGCGCTGCTCGAGCGACGAGGCATTCCGCAGCGATTGAGTCAGCGTCTCGCCTTTTACGAGCTTCATCGTGTAATAGAGGCGCCCGTCCTCCCGGCGCCCTAATTCGTAGACAGACACGATGGACGGATGCTCGAGCCCCGCCGTGATTCGGGCCTCACGCAAGAAACGGTAGCTGAGGCTCCGCGATTTTTTTTCCTGCTCCGCATTTGACGACGAAGGGATGGCCTCGCCTGATTGCCCTGCGATCACCAAGAGCTCTTTCAAGGCCACGTCGCGTTTGAGGTGGGAATCATGAACAACCAGGATGCGTCCCATGCCCCCGTGGCCCACCATGTCTTGGTCCTGGTAGCGCCCGAGTATTTCTTTCGATACGTGTGCGTGGCGCGCCAGGCCGGTCTTCATCCGGGAGGGCGCCACGGTCACATCGCCGGAGGGAAGAATGAGAAAATCCATCGGCTCGGAATCGCTCTCCGGAGCGAGACCGCCAAATGCTTTGAGCGCGGCCAGGGCGTCATCTTGATAGACCCGGACCGCTTGCTCCACCAACGTCCGTAAAAGAAAAGCATCCGGCGTCGTAAGCAGGCCTGACGCCACGAGCATTTCACGCAGGTCAGCTTGTGATTCACTCGACCATCGCGCAGCGACTTGTAAGAATGCGGAAGGAGGGACCTTTTTCAGGTGGAGTGCCAGAAGACCAAAGAGGAGACTGCGGTTTCTATCCAAGTGTAGACCCCCATTTGCACTAATGCGGCTTGGACTGACGCAGTCAGTGTGCCAAAGCTGGCTGTAATCCGCAAGCAAATTCTTTGGGATCCCACAACCCAAAAACTTGGTTAGAGCGACTGCCCCGAAGGCGGGAATCCAGAAAGCGTTCGCGCAATGGTCAAAACTACTGCGGAAATTGGCGGGACTTGTCACTAAACCCGTTCTAGACCGAACACAGATGAAGAAAGATGCGGGAGCACAGTTTACATTACACTGGGGAACCAGCAGGGCGTGGACGAACGTCCGGAATTGACCCATGACACGTCAGCTACCAACCGTGAGAGGCTTTAAGAGATTGGCTGATTGAATTCATTCCCCGGGCTCGCCAAGGCTTTTCCCGCCCTGCAAGCTACGCCAAAGAGTCAACTCTCCCGTGTCCGTCACAAATGTGAGCGTGGAGCCATCTGCCGCCAAGACGATCTGGCGTGGCTCGACGAGGACATCGTATTCGATGATCGTATTGCCCGGCCCCAAAACATCCTCCCACTCATATCGTGTCTGATAAAAGGTGGCTGAAAATTCTGTGGGGGATATTTCTTCAATCTCAAAAATCCCATTTACCCGGGTAACAGAATGAACATAGATACCTTCTCTATAGCTATTATATTCAAAATAGGAATTGCCGCTAAACGCATAACTCAGGTAGTCATTCCAACTTCCTTCCGACCTTTCGCGAACCCAAGTTCCCTCCAACGCAGTCGGAGTTGGATCGAAGGGCGGGACATCTATCTGTTGGCCCAGAGGACATCCGGTGAGGGTCAAAATAACCGCAATTATTCGCAGAGACGCAGTCGAGGCAGTGCAAAGGGACTTAATAGGCACGGGCTGGCCCCCCTCTTTTTTCCCGTCATTCAGGGTTCTCAGTGCTTTGAACAAACGCACAGCAACCTCGTCGATTTCAACGGTTGCCACGCGCGGCCCCCTCACATCACGTTGAGCCCCTGAGTGAAAAGAGATTGGAAATGGCGGAGACGACGGGACTTGAACCCGCGACCTCCGGCGTGACAGGCCGGCGTTCTAACCAACTGAACTACGTCTCCGCTAGGGGCAAAACTCTAACAAAGACGCCAAGGGGATGTCAAAGACATGGCGTTCGGCCGTGAGCCAATGGACGAAAAGCGCGATATGGACGGGATTACTTCAACTCGAGCCGGATCGGCTTGATGCTGACTTCTTCGTACAGATTCCCCGTGCCGTCCGCGCTGAAGACGGGGAAGACGTAACGGGTGGGGAAGCAGTCGAGGTAAGTAAACGTGCGCTGGCTGCCGTTTCGGGTAATTTCGGTGATGGTCAGGGTGCGCTTCCACGCTTTGCCCTGCACCGCGTTGTTCATCCACTGGCACAACGCCTTGCGCCCGGCGGTCAGGGGACCGCGAAGCGTGAGCGTGTCCACATACTTGTGCCCCGGCGTCGTCGTGTGGTACTGACTGGCTTGCAATTCACGCTCGCGCAAATCACCGGATTCTCCCCCGCGCCATTCGCTCCAGCCTTCGTCCAGACCTACAGTGCCGTCGTCGTTTTCCACGGACATGAGCGCACCGGCAGGCGCCGGTTCCTTGTCCTCCGCGGGAGGCGGCAGTTCGACGCCCTCCATGCTGCACACGAGTGTCGGCAATTCGGAGTAGTCCCGTGTGCCCAAGGCCTCGGGCGCCATCCAGCGCACGGGGAAACATTCAAGGAAATTGAAACGCCGGGCTTCGCTGCCGTCGCGCTTCAAGCAGATGATGCTGATACTCTTGCGAATGTTCTTGCCCAGGCGGGTGTCATTCACCCACTCGGACAATTCCCTCGAGCTCGTCCCGACGCGCGCGCGAATGGTAATGGAGCCATAGTGGGCATCGCCGGGAGCGTAGACACGAAAGCCGGACTCCATAACTTCGACAGGATCGGAGGGAATATCGGGAGGCGGGACCATGACGCCGCGCACATCAATCGTCAGATCCTCGACAGTGATGTCAACGACCTCTGTCAGCCCCTCGGCGGGGTCGCCAATGCCGTCGATGTAGACGCGAAAATCGGCGGCTTGGGCCACAGCAGCACCCATACTGAGCACGAGGAGCGTCAAAGCGTGCCTCATTACCCAAGAAAGAGATCTCAACGACATGGTACGTCCCTCCTGTACTTCACCGGCGCACAGTTTTCCCAAGAGAATTGCAATCACCACGATTGCCCGGTACTTGTCTACCACAAAAGCCAGCGGCACGCAAGGTCTTTGTCACCGCGGGAAGCGAAAACAGAGTCCCGTCCCCACGAACCAATCGTCCGCGTCGTCGGACAACCCCACGCCGACGAAAAGGTCCCACTGGATGTTTTCCCGCAGCAGAAACGTGAAACCGCCGTCGAGGCTATGCGCGGGACCGCCGGAAG